>JAQBNN010000223.1 GCA_028288505.1 Segetibacter sp.
TGTTCCTTGTAGCGCTGTATCATTTAAAAAATGTACGTAGTGAGTAGAACGAGATCCTGACTAAAGCCTGTTGATTAGAAAACATAAAGATATAAGTGAGTGACACAACGATGATGCTATGAAAAACACTGCTGGTCAACAAATAAATTACCAATATTCTGAAACTAATACTTGTACTTATCTCCCCATTTTTCTTTGAGGTACTTTCTTAATTCATTTTCTCTTGCATTGTTTTGCGGAGCGTAGAACGTGGTACCGGAAATCTTTTCCGGCAAGTATTCCTGCTCTGCAAAGTTGCCATCGAACGAGTGAGCATATTTATAGCCTTTGCCGTAATCCATGTTCTTCATAAGCTTTGTAGGTGCGTTGCGAATGTGCAATGGAACCGGTAGATCGCCATGTTGAGAGACCGCGGCCTGGGCCTGGTTGATGGCCTCGTAACTTGCATTGCTTTTACTGGACGAAGCGAGGTAAGTAGCGCACTGGGAAAGAATAATGCGACTTTCGGGGTAACCGATTTTGCTTACGGCGTCGAAGGTGGCATTAGCTAACAAAAGAGCGTTTGGGTTAGCATTACCGACATCTTCGCTTGCAAAAATGAGCATTCGGCGCGCTATAAACTTTACGTCTTCACCACCTTCAATCATTCTTGCCAACCAGTATACCGCCGCATTAGGATCGCTTCCGCGCATGCTTTTTATGAAGGCCGAAATAATGTCGTAATGCTGCTCGCCCTGCTTATCATATAAAGCTATTTTTTGCTGGGCTACCTTCATTACCATCTCATCGTTGATGACAACGCCGCCCTTTTTATTGCTGCCTGACTGGACGACGAGTTCAAATAGATTCAGCAGCTTTCGAGCATCGCCGCCCGAGATATTGAACAAAGCTTCAGTTTCCTTAAGTTCTATTATTTTGGATGCGAGCCACTCATCTTTCTGCATCGCGTCGGTGAGGAGTTGTCTTAAATCCTCGTTGGTAAGCTGCTTCAACACGTATACCTGGCATCGGCTGAGTAATGCCGCATTTACTTCGAAAGAAGGATTTTCGGTGGTGGCACCTATGAGAGTAATAATACCTTTTTCAACAGCACCGAGTAGTGCATCTTGCTGGCCTTTATTGAAGCGGTGTATCTCATCGATAAATAAGATTGCCTTTTCTGTTTGCCTCGCCTGTTCAATTATTTCGCGTACGTCTTTTACACCGCTACTTATAGCACTGAGTTGAAAGAAAGGCACCTGTAGTGTATGGGCAATAATGTTTGCGATTGTTGTTTTGCCAACCCCCGGGGGTCCCCATAAAATCATTGATGGGATAACGCCGTTTTCAATAGCTGCGCGTAAGATGCTCCCCTTACCGGTTAAGTGCTGCTGACCGCCTAACTCTTCCAATGTTGTTGGTCTTAATCGTTCGGCAAGAGGTGCATTAATATTCATAAAGCAAATTGATAAAAACTGTTCCCCTAATAACACCGTGCTATCCTGCTGGTTGAAAAAGGTCCTCATGCTTTTTAAGAAACGAGAAACTAAGGATAATATGAACGAATAATACAACCGAAAAAACGGCCATAATTATTAATATGGTTAAGATCATTTTATCATACGATCCGGCTGGCTGTGCTGGCACTCCCATCTGCTGCTGCATCTCGAGCATTTGATTAACAATTTCACTGATCATAGCAGATTTACTTAAAATTGCAACGGACTGTATGAGATTTAGAATGGCAAAGGGTAACGAAACGTATGCATTCACTTTGATCCAATCCCTTAAAGTGGACTTAAGTACCCGCTGCTGTAAAATACCCTGGTGAAGAAACCGAAAGGAGCAAAAGAAATAGATGCAAAATGCTCCCAGCATAAAAACACCAAGAAACAGGGCAGGATTAGTAATGGCAATAAAAAACATGATTAATGTTAGCACCCCAAACAAGAGAGCGAAAGGAAGTAACAGGTAGGTAAGGATGCGGTATATAAGAGCCATTAGTATTTATATATTTTCACGAAAATAGTAGCAATGAAACATGGACTTTGGAGAGTAGTTGCCGCCTACTTTAAATCCAACTTTATCTGCAACTCATCAAACTGCTTAGCATCAATTGCACTTGGGGCATCGAGCATTACGTCTCTTCCACTGTTGTTTTTGGGGAAGGCTATAAAGTCGCGAATACTTTCGCTGCCACCTAAAATTGAACAAAGCCTGTCGAAGCCAAAAGCGATACCCCCATGTGGTGGCGCGCCATATTCGAAAGCGCCAAGAAGAAAGCCAAATTTGTGTTGCTGTTCTTCTGCATCCATACCGAGAGCAGCAAACATTTTTTCCTGTAACTCTCTTTGGTATATACGTATAGAACCTCCGCCAATCTCGTTACCATTTAAAACCATATCGTAAGCATTGGCTTTTATGGTAGCATAGGGATGGTTTAGATAATCAGCAGCATTTTCTATAACAGGATTGTTATTAATCATGGTAGCGATCTGGTCGGGCTTTGGAGAAGTGAAGGGATGGTGACGGGCTACCCAACGATTGTCTTCTTCAGCATATTCGAACAGTGGGAAATCAAGCACCCACAACAACCTAAACTCATTATCTTTTCTAAAGCCCAACCTTGTACCCATTAACAAGCGAAGGTCACTTGTTGCTTTCCGTGTTTTTTCTTCACGGCCTGCAAGTATTAGTATAAGGTCACCGGGTTGAGCATTTGTATAATTTGCTATCCCTTTAAGTTGGTCAGCATTAAAAAACTTATCAACGCTGCTCTTCAAAGTTCCATCTGCGTTATACCTGATGTTAACCAACCCCTGCATACCAATTTGTGGGCGCTTTACCCATTCGGTAAGTTCATCTATTTGCTTGCGTGTGTATTCACTTGCACCAGGAACAGCAATTGCTAAAACTGTTTCTGCATTATCAAAAACGGCAAACCCTGTTTCTCCGCTTCCAAAAGCTGAAGACTTTAACTCCTCTTGTCTCGAAACAAAAACCGTTATAGGAACTTTAAGGTTTGCAATCTTCATATCGAAGCGGATGTCTGGTTTATCATTACCATAGGTATACATCGCATCTTCCCAGGTCATTCTGTGTATCGTATCGCTATAATCTATTCCTTTTACTTCTTTAAAAATGCTTCTCACCAATCCTTCGAACATGTTTAGGATATCTTCCTGCTCCACAAAGGCCATCTCGCAATCGATCTGTGTGAACTCCGGTTGCCTGTCAGCTCTAAGGTCTTCATCTCTAAAACATTTTACAATCTGGTAGTAGCGGTCGTAGCCACTCACCATTAGTAGTTGCTTGAAGGTTTGCGGGCTTTGTGGCAACGCATAAAACTGCCCTGCATTCATACGAGATGGAACTACAAAATCTCTTGCGCCTTCGGGGGTTGATTTAATCAAAAACGGTGTTTCTATATCCATGAAACCATTCTCGTGCAAGTAATTTCTAGCAGCACGGTTAACTGCATAACGCAGTTCAAGATTTCTTTTTACGGCGTTGCGTCTTAAGTCGAGGTAGCGATACTTCATCCTTAGATCATCGCCGCCATCCGTGTCGTCTTGTATAGTAAATGGAGGAACGGCAGATTTATTTAGAATGGCAAAATCACTTACCAATATTTCAATTTCGCCTGTAGGAATGTTAGCGTTTTTTTTGCTGCGTTCGTTTACTACACCTTTTGCCTGCAGAACAAACTCGCGTCCTAAGGGCTGCTCATCAAGCTTGCCGTTAAGTTCCTCATTAAACAAAAGCTGCGTAATACCGTACCTATCGCGCAGATCAATAAAAGTGATGCTACCAAATTTGCGAACAGTTTGTACCCATCCTGCAAGGGTTACACTCGTTCCGGTATCTGCTAATCTAAGTTGTCCGCAGGTATGCGATCTGTACATATGCTAGAAATTATTGCTCAATTAATTGTTACAGTACAAGAGTGCGACGCAACGGCTGCAGAATAGTAATTCTACAGCCCGGTACACAAACCTGCTTTAAAAGAGCGGCAAATATAGATAATTGAATGGTCAGGTTTTAAGGAAGCCTGAAAGGAACACGTATTAGGGGTTGAATTCTATTTGTTAACCAACCGAAGATTTTCATGGCAGCATCGTTGTGTCACTCACTTATACTTTTCGCTTTTCAGGCAGCGAATACGTAAAATACGCTCTCAGTTACTCTTCAATTAAATGCGGTACAAACCTGCTTTTATTATCGGTAATCAGATTATTTGCTTCACGAATACCAATGCCTCCAGGCTCTTGTCCAACTATCCAACTGCCAATTACAGGGTAGTTACCATTAAAACCCGGCAGTGTAAATAACTCCTGGAACACGTAACCTTCTTGGCCGTAATGCCCCTCGGTAAACTCAAGCATATCACCTTCATGCACCATACTTATATTCGCACCCTCACGACTTAGTATTGGCTTTTTTACAAAACTTGTAAGTTTTTCGGCCTCAAAGTAAGTAGGCAAAAGATAGGGATGATTTGGATAAAGCTCCCACAAAACCGCGAGGATAGCTTTGTTAGAAAGTATCATTTTCCAGGCGGGTTCTATCCAAAAAGCTTTGTTTACATCTTCAGGAATACTCTTTCCAAAATCCTCCGTTACTATCCACTCCCATGGGTATAATTTGAAAATGTTCTTTATTGGCTCCTCTTCAAGATCAAGAAATTGTTTGTTGTTTTCATCCCATCCAATATCATCAATAAAAACAAGCTTGGTATCAAGACCAGCCTGGATGGCGCAGTCTCTTATATATTCGCAGTTGGTAAGATCTTCAAGCGTTTCCTTTAAGCAGGCAAAGTGCACTTTACCATGGCGCAGGTACGGCTTTAAATATTTCCAGTAGCCTATCAACTTCTCATGTATGCTGTTAAACTGGTCTTTGTTCTTGTCAAAGTCCTGCAACCAAAACCATTGTACAATACCCGCCTCGTATAAGCTCGTGGGTGTATCGGCATTAAATTCGAGCAACTTTACCTGGCCGTTTTTATAGCAAAGATCAAAGCGGCCATAAATAGCAGGATGATCTTCCATCCATGCTATTTCTATGTAAGGAACAAACCAACGCGGAATAGCAAACTTGTCGTATAAGTTCTCATCTATTACATGCTCCACTGCAGCAAGGCACATTTGGTAAAGCTCGGCGGTAGCCTTCTCAATTAGTACAATCTCATCATTTCTAAAAGAGTAGTAAGCAGTTTCATCCCAATAAAGCATATCTGATGAATGAAAGCCGAAGCCTAATTTTTCTACTGCATCCCGCCAATTGTTTCTTGGGTTTATATCTATTCGTTGCATGCTTATTATAGCCCCCAGCTTGTAGGAAGCAGTTTTCATTAGAAATGTTACACTTTGTAATTTATGGAAAGCCGATCGGTTCACTTAGGGCTCGTGCCTTTACGACGAAACACTATACCCGCCCCTGCCAAAACCACCTCTTGTTACAGCACTTTTAAAGCCATTGTTCCCAATGTTAGATGCAGGCCTTAGCGCATTAGAGTAGTAACCTGCACGTTGGTAACTTCCATTATTATAATTGCCATAGGGTCTAAAAGCATAGTACCACAAAGCCATTCCCAAAAGCATATTGCCGCCACCATGATGACGGACATTAGTATAAGGTGCAGTTGTATCACTACGCATATGCACTTTGTTCCCGCTGGTCCATTCTTTTTCTTTAGCCGGCTGGTTGCACGATGCAAGCGCCGCCGTAATCAAAACCAGTTCCACGTATTTCGACTTCTTCATTTATTATTTACTTAACTGTAATGAATAATTCATACTCCTTCGGCACAGAAATATTCTTTGTATCTCCTTCCGCATTCTCTGCCACTGTTGTTTCCAATCCTAAACTGGGTATAGTATCGTGGTACTGCACTGTTTTATACTCGCTAAGCTTCACCCACACCTTATGGGTGGTGGTAAGCACATCGCGTGTACTGTCAAGGTGCGTAACCTGTACCGATGTTTCAATGGAACCATTCTTATTTACAGTTTCCGTTATATCCTCATTTTTTTTGTTGCCACAACTAATCAGCAGGAATGGAATGTATAACAGTAGCAGTTTATATGCGATTCTCAGGTTCATAAATTGTATTTCGATTGAAAGGTAATTGTAAAAAGAATGCCTAAAAATTTTTCCCTGCTTTTTTAGCATAACGCTTTACCAGCATTCTTGGTTTTTTAGGACAATCATTTACACGCTATTCATCTCTGGTTGTGTCACTCACTTGTACTGTATCTTTCCATAGCGCCATTGGTGTGCAGTGAGAATGAATTAGAAAACAACGCAAAGCTTTATTATAAACCTAGAGTTGAAGAGTGCGACGCAACTATGTTTAATAGAACCACTATTGCTGGACAACAAAAAAGAAAGATAAAAAAAAGATCGTGTAACAAGACAGTAACGTTCCACATAGGCAAAATAAATACCGTAAGAACTATTTACTGCCTCGCAATAAAACCGCTTCCTTTCAATTGTTGTATTTTGCGCCCTTTATTATACTATGCAGAAAGAGTTAAGAAAAGAACAGGCGCTCGAATATCACTCGAAAGGCAGGCCGGGGAAGATTGAAGTAGTACCGACTAAAGAAGCAAAGACACAACGGGATCTTTCACTGGCCTACAGCCCGGGTGTGGCTGAACCTTGTAAAGAAATCGCGAAAAATAAAGAAGATGTTTATAAATACACTGCTAAGGGGAACCTTGTAGGTGTGATAAGCAATGGCACTGCGGTTTTAGGGCTCGGCAATATTGGGCCTGAAGCAGGAAAGCCTGTAATGGAAGGTAAAGGGGTCTTGTTTAAAATATTTGCTGACATTGATGTTTTTGATATTGAGATTGCAGAGACTGACCCACAAAAGTTTGTTGATATAGTTGCGGCCTTAGAACCCACCTTCGGCGGCATCAACCTTGAAGATATTAAAGCACCTGAGTGCTTTGAAATTGAGACAAAGCTTCGTGAAAGGTTAAAGATCCCCGTGATGCACGATGACCAACACGGAACAGCCATCATTAGTGGCGCTGCTTTGTTGAATGCATTGGAACTTCAGCGGAAAAAGATTGAGCGTGTAAAGTTTGTGGTGAATGGTGCAGGTGCAGCAGCTATGGCTTGCGTTCGCTTGTATGTTGAGTTGGGGGCACGCCACGAGAACTTTACGATGTTTGATAAAGACGGCGTTTTGCACCATGGCCGCACAGATCTTGATGAACAGAAAAGAAAATTTGCAATAAAAGGAACGGATGGCAATTTAACAAAGGCATTGAAAGACGCCGATGTTTTCCTGGGGTTAAGTGTTGGCAATGTTGTAACGGCAGAAATGGTAAAATCAATGGCCAAAAACCCTATAGTTTTTGCTATGGCTAACCCTGATCCCGAGATTCCATACGATGTTGCAAAGAATGCACGAAAAGATGTGATCATGGCTACTGGCCGTACTGATTTTCCCAACCAGGTTAATAATGTTCTCGGCTTCCCCTACATTTTCAGGGGCGCTTTGGATGTACGTGCCACACAAATTAATGAAGCCATGAAACTGGCAGCAGTTCGTGCTTTAGCCGATCTGGCAAGATCACCTGTACCAGAAATTGTAACCCTTGCCTATGGCGAAAAGTCAATGACTTTCGGTCCTGATTACATCATTCCAAAACCGCTTGATCCACGATTATTAAGTATAGTAGCTCCTGCAGTAGCAAGAGCAGCCATGGAAAGTGGCGTGGCGCTAAAACCAATTACCGATTGGGATGCGTACATACTTGAACTTAATAAGCGATTAGGATTAGATAACCAGTTGATGCGGGTAATTGGTGCAAAGGCACGCAGTAATCCAAAACGCCTGGTATTTGCTGAGGCTGACAACATTAAGATTTTAAAGGCCGCCCAAATTGCTTACGATGAAGGTATTGCTTACCCGATTTTATTAGGTGAACCAAAAAAAATTCAGCAGATCGCTGCAGAAAATAATATTGATCTTACAGATCTTCCAATAATTGACCCAAGGAGCGACGAGACGGAAGAGAGGCGAAACTTTTATGGTGCACGTTTGTTTGAGAAAAGGCAACGGAAAGGATTGAACTTTTACGAAAGTAAAAAGAGGATGAAGGAACGAAACCATTATGGATGTATGATGGTTGAGACAGGCGATGCCGATGCAATGATATCGGGCCTTACCAAGAACTATGCTGAAACTATCAGGCCCGCATTGCAAACAATTGGTAAAGAGGATAATGTAAAGAAGATAGCGGGTATGTACATTATCATTACTAAAAAGGGGCCTTTGTTTTTAGCTGACACTACCGTTAACTTTAACCCTACAGCTGAAGAAGTTGCAGACATTACATTGATGGTAGCCAGGGAGATTAGAAACTTCAACCTGGTTCCCCGCATTGCAATGCTTAGCTACAGCAATTTCGGCAGCAGCTCCTCGCCTGAAGCGGAGTTGATGGCTAAGGCAAGGGAAATTGTGAAAAGATTGGAACCTACGTTAATAGTTGACGGAGAAATGCAGGCATCACTTGCTTTTGATAAAGAGATATTGAAGAATAACTATCCTTTTAGCGAGTTGGTAGACCAGGATGTAAATACGCTCATTTTTCCAAATCTTGCAGCTGGCAATATTGCTTATAACCTGTTGAAAGAAGTAGGTGGAGCCGACGCCATTGGCCCGATTTTATTAGGTTTGAAGAAACCTGTACACGTTTTACAACTAGGCAGCAGCGTAAGAAGCATCATAAATATGGCATTAATTGCGGTGATTGATGCGCAGTCAAAGAGCAAAACAGATACAGTGGCAGAGGTAAGCAAAACACGTTGGTGGAAAAGGAAAAGAAAGGCTGTCTAAATTAAACACAGAAAGATTACATGAAGTTTTTTACAAAGTTCGGCGAATACCTTCTGATGTTAAAGGGTATGTTTTCACGCCCCGAGAATCCAAAGATGTATTGGAAGGAATTTATGCACCAATGTGTTGAAATTGGTATAGGTTCATTACCTATCGTGATTATTATTTCCTTATTCCTCGGGGGTGTTACCACAGTTCAAACTGCTTACCAATTGGTAAGTCCTCTAGTAGCGCCTAGCACTATTGCACAGATCGTAAGAGACAGTATGATACTGGAGCTTTCACCTACGGTTGTAAGTATTGTTTTGGCTGGTGTAATAGGCAGTAAGATTGCCAGCGAATTAGGAAACATGCGAATTAGCGAACAGATTGATGCACTAGAGATCATGGGCATTAATACCAAGGCTTACCTTATAATGCCTAAAATAGTTGCAGCATTACTTATGATTCCCCTCCTGATCGCTCTTTCTGCTATCCTGGGTATTTGGGGTGGACGAATGGCAGGCGACCTTTCTGGAATACTCGCTACCGACATTTTCGATATTGGTTTAAGGCAGAATTTTTCTCCTTACAACGTATTTGTCTCCCTTGTTAAAGCTTACATTTTTGCCTTCGTAATAAGCAGTGTATCGTCGTACTACGGTTATTTTGTTACAGGTGGCGCCCTCGAAATAGGAAGATCAAGTACAACATCGGTAGTGGTAAGTTGCATCCTTATTTTAGTGTGCGACTTTGCTGTTGCAGCACTGCTGCTGTAAATATTATTCAGTTATGATTGAGATAAAGAACCTTAAAAAGAGCTTTGCCGAGAAGACCATTTTGCATGATGTTAGTCTAACTATGGACACCGGCAAGTGTAACCTTATTATTGGATCAAGCGGAAGCGGAAAAACAGTTTTAATGAAATGCCTTGTCGGGCTTTTTGCTCCCGACAATGGCAGCATTTTATACGACGATCTTGACATGATAAGTATGTCGGTGCCGGAAAGAAAAGAATTACGACAAAAAATAGGCATGCTCTTCCAGGGCTCAGCGCTGTTCGATAGTATGACCGTGGAGCAAAACATAAAGTTTCCCCTCGATATGTTTACCAACATTCGCCACCGCGAAAAAATGAAGAAAGTAAACGAGGTGCTCGACCGTGTTAACTTAAAAGGCGCTAATAATAAGTTCCCTTCCGAGATCAGTGGTGGTATGAAGAAAAGAGTGGGTATCGCAAGGTCCATTGTTCTTAACCCCAAATACCTTTTTTGCGACGAGCCAAATAGCGGCCTCGATCCTCAAACCTCTCTCCTTATCGACGAACTCATACACGACATCACCCACGAGTACAATATGACCACGGTTATAAACACCCACGACATGAATAGCGTGATGGGTATGGGCGATAAAGTGATCTACATGTACATGGGCCAAAAACAGTGGGAAGGCAACAACAAAGAACTCTTCTACGCCAAAGATGAAAAGCTGGCTGAATTCATTTTTGCCACTGATTTTATGCGGGAAGCAAAAGAACTGCATCTGCAGCACGGAAATAAGGAGCAGGTATAATTCGCTCGGTAGGTAGACGAAATTTAAAGGTTTTGTTACCAGCGAAAGTATCTCCGGTTAAGCTTTTCTTGCGTCGCACTCTTGTACATTTCTTCTCCGTTCAGCAAAAAAGAGTCTCGTTCATTACCTATAAGTTTAAATATTTTGCTGAAAGGCAGCGTTAGTTATTAGGGAAGTATCTTCCTACACACTAACTTAAACTGCCTTCAATGAAAAATCTTTACACTTACCTGTTGATGTTGCTGTTTTTTCAAACGGCTCTTGCTCAGGCCAATACCGTAGTAGTAAAGGGGTACGTAAGATATGCGAACGGTGCACCGGCCGCCAACCGCATCGTTACCATCTCAGATAGCCTTGCCAGCAACAGTCCCTGTGCGCAGACGCGTCAGAAAACTACTAATGCAAACGGGTTTTATATTGATACCCTCACATGCTCCTTGGCGATTACAAGAGTCAGGGTTTATCTCTACGATTGCAATACAGTTACTGCTATCGTTCACGAGCACCCGGTGCCCACATCTGGTATAGTCGAAAGCAACTTTACCCTTTCCTGTAATTCTCCATCCCCTTCCGGTTGCGAAGCTGCTTTCACTTTTACTCACCCTCAGAATTCGCTAACGTTCACGTTTAATAGTAGTAATGCGCACGGTGTTTCCGGTACAACGGATGCGATCGTAAGGCGCAGATGGAAATTTGCTAATGGAGATACGTTAGGCGGAAACGTTGTTAGCCCTACTTATACATTCTCACAACCCGGGGTCTACCAAACCTGCCTAACAATTTGGACGACTTCAGGCTGCGAGAATACCGTTTGTAAAATAGTAAGCACCCACGATAGTACCGCCCCTTCCCCATCTTGTTCTGCCGCTTTCTCCTCAGCATTTGATGCAGTAAATTACAGGAAAGTAAAGTTTAACAGCAACGGCTCTGCAGCAGGATTAAACGACAGTATCGTTAGCCGGCTTTGGGTTTTTGGAGATGGAGATTCTTTAAGAGGCAACATTGTTGACCCAACTCATACTTATGCTAACGATGCAATCTATTATGCTTGCCTTTTTATAAGAACAGCAAAAGGTTGCGAAAAACATATATGCCAGTTTGTTGAAGTAAGAAACAGGCACTGCGAGTCCAAATTCACATTTGAACGTTTACCTGTAACCGGCAATACAACAGGCAGCCAAATAAGGTTCAACAGCAGCACATCAACAACAGGTTCACCTGATAGTATACTCTATAGGATATGGCAATTTGGAGACGGGACTACATCAGTTGGAAACGTAGTTAACCCGTTACATACCTTTGCTAGTCCCGGAAATTATACTGCTTGCCTCATTATACGTACCCGTGGTGGCTGTAACGATACCAGCTGCGTTACTATAAACATTCCTATGCAGCCACAGGTAACTTGCAAATCAAGGTTCACTTACGTTCCTACTGCATCCACCGTACAATTCAATAGCAGTTCATCAACAACAATAATCGGTGATTCTATCATAAGCCGTACCTGGAACTTTGGGGACAGCACAATACTTACAGGCAATGTTATCAATCCTGTTCACCATTATGCCTACCCACGCTTATACACCGTTTGCCTAACCATAAGAACAGCGAAAGGATGCGAAAGCCGGGAATGTATTCAAGTCGTTACAACCAATGTAACCTCCCGATGTATTCCAATATTTGACTACAACCGCACAAGCCCAAAAAGAGTAGTCTTTAATAGCGCTAATAGCTGGACAGCATTAAACGACACCATTATTGAAAGGAAATGGGATTTTGGTGATGGCAGCCCCGTTCTTTCAGGCAATGTAATCTCTCCTGTTAAAGAATATCTTAACCTGGGTGCTTACACTGTTTGCCTGAGTATTAAAACAAGGTCGGGTTGCGTCAATACTTATTGCAATACAGTCAACTTGCAGGATAGTATTGTAGCGCCAAACAATACCGAACCGATACGTATAACCAAGATGTATCCCAGCCCGGCAAGTACCCAGTTGAATACAGTAGTATGGAGCCTTCGTAATAATGTAACGGCCGAATTTGGCATCTACGATATTTATGGCGTTAAAAAGTGGAGCATGAGTAAGATTCTGCTACAAGGAAATAATTATACTTCTATCCCCGTTGCTGGTTTGCTCGCAGGCCCTTACTTCTTTAGAGTAACAACTATGTACGGCATTAAGAGCAGGCAGTTCTATAAATTATAATCCCTGCTTACGTTTTTGTTTTTTTGTTTCAACATCCGGTAGCAATGCTGGATGTTTTTTATATGACCATTATAGCAACTGCGTAAAACTTCTGTCGTTTTTTATGGAGCCAGCAGCAGTACACTTATTAAACTTTACTTGCGTCGCACTCTTGTACTTGAAGTAATCCTGCGGATCAATGCAAATAGATGAGCAGCACTAATAAAATTGTTCTCATGCTACTATAGGTTTATATTTTTTTTCAAAAGTCAAGTAATGAAGAAAGCTTTATTTTTCTTAATAAGCCTCTTATGTGAGAACTTAAATACGAAGTAATTAATTTTAGTGCCAAAAGATTCTGTTCCTCTTTATTACTCTACTTTCATTCGTGCAGGCTTCACTCGTTCTTCTTTATGTACCTTAAACGGGTATTAAACTTAAATTAGCAAGTATTTCTATGATGAGAAAATTGTTTAAGCTTTCCTTGTTGATCCTTCTTTCGATTAAAGGTATTCATGTTTATAGTCAGGATAGTCTTAGCAAAAAAGGGGCAATTGATATTTCGACAAGTTTATGGGGCTTAGCTTTTATTACCCCTAAAAATCCTTCCATTATTATCCCAAATTCCCTTCTAATCCGACGTACACTTTATAACAACTCAACTACAAAGCCAGATAAAAAGATTACTGATAACCCCTTAGAACATGCTCCAATGTATTTTGCTTTACATTCAAAGACAACTATTTCAGAGGGGATATACTTAAATGCGGATTTATATGCTGAACATCGGGGTATATCATACGGAGTTTATAATACAAAGAACATGGTGGTGTACCCTGTATTAAATTTTAATATAAATGATACACTCGCGTTGTTGAAGCAAAAGATATATGTTAAGTTTTCTGCTCTACATCTTTTAAATGAAAGGCTTGACAATGGCCTATATATTTATAACGTTGATGTACAGGGCGCAAAGTTAAATCTATCACATGGCAATTTGTTATTAGAAGCGTCGATGTATGGTGACTTATCTAATGGAATCGGCTTAAAAATAGACGACCTATATAATTTGAAAATACAAAAGGCAATTAGCAAGACTCAATCTTTTGGCATCTCTTTGTCGGTGGATTATGGATTTTTTAAAAAATTGTTCCAGGATAATTACTTGAATGTACTATATAACTACAGCAAGAATAATCATTCTGTGTATGCCCAGGTTGGCTTTAGATTATTAAACGCTAATAATAAATTCTCTGAAAAATTAGCTTATGTTACTGGTTACCAGTTAGAAAAAAGTTTTCTAAAACATTCTCATAAATTAGGAGTAGAAGTTAGATATTATGGAAGAACGTTTAATTCAAACCGCTTCGATGACTCATTAAGATTTAGGGATGCTGATAAACCTATAT
>JAQBNN010000276.1 GCA_028288505.1 Segetibacter sp.
CTCCTACTTTTATAATACCACTCTCAATACGACCAGTTGCAACAGGACCACGACCAGTGATTGAGAATTCATCCTCATCTGTCATTAGGAACGGAAGATCGATTGGACGAGGAGGAAGAGGAATGTAGCTATCAACAGCTTCCATTAACTCATCTATTTTAGCACCCCATTTTTCTTCACCAGCAAGAGCGCCGGTTGCAGAACCCTGGATGATTGGAGTGTTGTCACCGTCGAAGCCATAAGAGCTCAACAAGTCACGCACTTCCATTTCAACTAGTTCAAGTAATTCAGGATCATCAACAAGGTCAACCTTGTTCATGAATACCACAAGCTGAGGTACACCTACCTGGCGTGCTAGTAAGATGTGCTCTTTAGTTTGAGGCATGGGACCATCAGTAGCAGCCACCACAAGGATAGCACCATCCATCTGAGCAGCACCTGTAATCATATTCTTCACATAATCCGCATGACCTGGACAGTCAACGTGAGCATAGTGACGGTTTGCGGTTTGATATTCTACGTGAGCCGTATTAATAGTGATACCCCTTTCTTTTTCTTCAGGTGCACCATCAATTTCATCATAGTTTTTCGCCACATTACCCATACCTTTTTTAGATAAGATCATTGTAATAGCGGCAGTCAAAGTGGTTTTACCGTGGTCAACGTGACCGATTGTGCCAACGTTAACGTGGGGTTTATCCCTCTTAAAGTTCTCTTTTGCCATTTTATTTGTTTTTAGATTGTGGTTTTAATTTATACTCCTTAATACTAAGAAGTTTTTCTTTATTGTCCTGGCAATGGTGCTACTATTTAGCATCGTTGCGTCGCACACTTCATCAGTTACAAAAAACTCAACAAGTGCCTTGGCGCAAGCCTACAGCACTTTTTACTATCCAGTTTTGTGAGGAAAACCTCACCGTAATATTTCGAGCTGTTGATGAGAATTGAACTCACGACCTCTTCCTTACCAAGGAAGTGCTCTACCCCTGAGCTACAACAGCTTAAAAAAGCGATTGACCGGGATAGTTGCAAGCCGACAGCTGTTAAAAGATCCGTCAACTGCCAACTCTCACCTGACAACTTTATAAGAGCGGAAGACGAGTCTCGAACTCGCGACCTATAGCTTGGAAGGCTATCGCTCTACCAATTGAGCTACTTCCGCTTGTAATTAGTTAATGTGATAATGAGCTAATCTGCCAATTAAAAAACACTACCCTAAAGAACGCTAATTAACGCATCAGCGCATTTGCTAATGATCTAATTTTTTGTGGGCAGAGTAGGGTTCGAACCTACGTACACTTGCGTGAACAGATTTACAGTCTGTCGCCTTTAACCACTCGGCCATCTGCCCAATATTTCAAATACCTACCTTAGTATACTCACTATACAAAAGTTTTTCAGAGCCGAAGAAGGGAGTCGAACCCGCGACCTGCTGATTACAAATCAGCTGCTCTACCAACTGAGCTACTTCGGCTTATGATTATATATCCTTTCTTCCATCGCCAGCTCCTTTAAAAGAGCAGAAACTGATCAGACAATTTATTATAATTCAATGTGGTAAAGAACTTTAGCGATTGCTTTTCGCTATCCCTTTTTGTTTTCGGGATGGCAAAGGTAAGAGAAAAGTTGAATTACCAAAATTTTCAAAAAAGTTTTTCAGTAAAAATTAAAAAAGGCTGCTTGCTTTCCCTCTGTGCTATTTATTAAACGCCGTTCTGCTTTTACCTGGCTTCCTAAGATTGATCGAAATATTAATCGAATCCCCTTCCATTACTTTATTGGTAACTGTTGCGCTGTCAGTGTATAATTTCCCGTTTGCTGCATAACTATATTTTATTTTAAGTATATTCTCTGCCGCTTCCTTTCGCTCGTACACCCTTGCTTTTACTAATGCTTTGTTACTGCAGGCCACCATTGTTACTATTACAGATAACACAACTAATAATCTTTTCATCGTGCAAATATCAAATAAAAAAGGCCTCCAGAGGAGGCCTTACAAGATTTATATGTGTGCTTTTCTAAGCTGCTTGTTTTTCTTTTTGTCGTTTAATCTGGTTTACCATTGCTTGCATGGCATTTTCAAGGGATTCTTCAAATGATTTAGAGGATGCTTTAACAAAAAAATCGTGTTTAGGAACATGAACGCCAATCTCTACTACTTTGTCTTTAATTGAATGAACTACGTTATCTAACTTTAGAAATACGTCAATCTTCGTTATGCTGTCATGAAACGTTTCCAGTTTTTCAACCTTACGGTTTACATAATCAACCAACTTTGCATCTGCATTAAAATGAACAGTTTGAATTTTTACATTCATAGTGATCGCTTTTAGGTGAATAAATAAAGAACTTAAGTATAGTTTTTACTGCATAGGCAATCTTTATTCTTTGCTTGTTGAAGGTACAGCTATTAACAAAATAAGGCGCATCATCAACCTTAAAATTTTAATTTTTAAGGTTAAAATGGGGTATGATTAGCTAAACAAGTGGCTCATTCTTATATAGTTAAACTAGCATATGTCACTTATCTACCCTTTAGGATGGGCTTTTTTGTAGATCTCTTTCAACTTGTCGATAGTGTTGTGAGTATATACCTGCGTTGCTGCCAGGCTGCTATGCCCAAGCAGCTCTTTTACAGCATTAAGATCAGCCCCGTTGTTGGTGAGATGTGTGGCAAACGTGTGCCTTAGTACGTGGGGACTTTTCTTATTAATGGTAGTTACCAATGAAAGGTTTTGCTTCACAAGGTTGTATACGTACTTAGGATACAACTGCTTTCCCTTTTCATTTACGAATAAGAACTCCCCTGGCTCCAAACCAAGCAATTTCTTTTCGTCTCTATATAACCCAATCGTTTTCAGCAAATCCCTGGATACAGGGATTATCCTTTCTTTATTTCCTTTACCTAAAACTTTTATTTGATTATTCGATGGATCTATATGGCTCTCCTTGAGATTGATCAACTCAGTCAAACGCATGCCGGTTGCGTATAAAACATCAATAACAAGCTTGTTAGTTTTCCCTTTCCAGTCGTCGCCGAACGCTACGTTATTTTGCAAAATGGCTATATCTTTTTCAGCTACAAAAGTTGGCAAACGTTTAGCAATTTTAGGAGCAACAATCGTTGTCATGGGGCTTTGGGTTACCTCTCCCATCTTCATCAGGTATTTGTAAAACGACTTAAGCGAAGATATTTTTCGGTTCAATGTTTTCCCTGTCATTTCATCTCCCCGCATCTCTGCAAGCCAACTTCTAACAAACGCTGGTGCTATTTCAGTTATAGCAGGACCATCAAACTGGCTTATTAAGAACGAGCAAAACTGCTTCAAATCAGTTTCGTAACTAACGATCGTATGCTGCGAAAACCTTTTCTCAAACTTAAGGTATTCTATAAAGGAATTAATTTGAGGATAGCGGGTAAACAACATAAAAAAAACCGGTTATTGTAAAGATAACCTTTACAATAACCGGTTTAATATTTTAGAGAGGGATAATCTTAGCTCTCGAAGTCGCCGTTAGCCATTTGCTGCTTGTAAACTGCTTTCAACACCTGGGTTCTGCGAACGATAGAAGGCTTAATGAAAGCCTGGCGAGACCTCAATTGCAACAAAGTCTTTGATTTCTCAAATTTCTTCTTGTACTTCTTTAGCGCCTTGTCTATGTTTTCGCAATCTTTCGAGTCAATAATTAGCATGATATATACCTCCTTTGGTAGATTTTTGGGATGCAAAGATAGAAATAGAAGTGAAAGTTCCAAATATAAAAATGCAAATAATAAAAGCATATTAATTTGCAACCATGTTTACCGGAATAATTGAATCAATCGGCATTGTAAAAGCAATTGAAAACCACGGCAGTAATACAACGTACTGGATCTCTTCCTCTATTACAAAGGAACTTAAGATTGACCAGAGTTTGTCGCATAATGGCGTTTGTTTAACAGTTGAAGAAATTAGTGAAGGCGAGCATAGAGTAACTGCCATTGCAGAAACTTTACTAAAAACCAATGCCGGTACATGGCAACCCGGCACTTTGGTTAACCTCGAAAGATGCCTTTCTTTTAATGGCCGTTTAGACGGGCACCTCGTACAGGGACATGTTGATACCACTGCAACCTGTACAAAAATTAAGGAAATGGATGGCAGCAAAGAATTCACCATTGAGTTTGCCACGTCCTTTGCTCCTCTTGTTATCGAAAAAGGTTCTATCAGCCTTAACGGCATTAGCCTTACTATTTTTAATATCACCCACAATGCATTTACCGTAGCCATTATCCCTTACACTTTGGAGCACACTAATATGCAACAACTAAAAGAAGGCGACACCGTAAATCTTGAATTTGATATGGTGGGAAAATACATAAACCGCTTCCACGAACTTAAGAAACAATAAGGTGGGCAGCTACCGTTTTCGTGTATTTTGTTGTTGACCAGCTTTTGCATTTCATAGCATCATCGTTGTGTCACTCACTTGTACTTCCTGTTGCAATGGCAACTGCTCTTACCCTTTGTTGTAACGTTCTATAAAAGCATACAAATGGCATAAGTGCACAGTATTTTAGTGAGACATGTAAGAGTAACTACAAGCATAATATAAAACTTAGCGGGGTGGTGAATTAAGAAACAAACGTTCAAGTGAGTGACACAACGATGTTTAATAAAGAACGAAAAGCTTGTCCCAAAATACTTTTCAATTGTATAGCTGTTACTTTATAACTCTTATCTCTCGGTCTGTAAATCGAAGTAACAAATCACGACCAGGGTTAATGGAAACACTTTCAAGAGTGGACGTATACTCGTCGTTTGAAAGGTGAGGCCTTGTGTAATAAGAATGAGTAGTAACAGGGTTAACAAGCGCCTCGTTTACAATAACAGGAGTTGGCTTGAAACGGTAATTCTTGTCCTCATTAAAAGAAAGTACGCGTATTTTTTTAGCAGTGTTACTATCGTGGCTTAACCAATTAATGCCTTCCTCCAAACCCAGCCTGAAGATGGGGACGCCATAATGTTCTCTGGGTAAGTTTTGAATGTAAAAGTTCTCACTCTCCTTATACTTTATCATTTGTTCGATAGTGGTCTTGCTAATGAAGCTTGCAGTTTTAAAAGCATTTGATTCTTTTAAAAGATAATACTGGTTGTAAATAAAATAACAACCAAAGGCAACTAAAGCAAGCTTAAAATTTTTAAACGATGCAAGCAATGCAACAAGCAGAATACATACAAACACGGAGGGCAGGTATAGATAACGCTCTGCTTCCACACCGTGCGTATCAATACCAAGGGAGATGTATGGCGTAAACGAAAATAAAGTAATGGCAATATAAATAAGCCAATTGCGGGAAAACGTATTCTTCTTAACGCACCTGGTAACTGCCAACAAAACGAGCACGAACATGACTATTGCTGTTGCTAAAAACAACATGTTATTTTGCTGCGGGCCAACAAAACTTCGTGCAACTAGTTTTGCGTAATTTGATATCAATGAAAGAATGTTGAGGGCCTTTATATTTCCACCTTCGTAGTTGCCGGCAACCTCACCAGTAAATATAATTCGCAGGTAGAAATAACAGGCAAACAGCAGCCAGTAGCCTGCAATAAGAATAACATTTTTTGTACCTCTAAACTTTTTAAGCGATAAGAACAGGAGGATGAGAATGGGCGGTAAAACCCAAATAGATTCGTAAGTAAGCAAGCCGCAAAAAAAGGCTAAGTAAGAAATGAGGTAGTGATACCATTTTCTTTTGCCTGATAAGAAAATAATAAAACACGCTAAGAAAAACACTGTAGCTAAACAACCTGTACGCCCAATTATCCAAAACACACTTTCGCCGTGAAAGGCATAACCGAAAAAAAATATGGCAATAGCTGCAGACCAATTTTTTTTATTTAATTCAACTTTTAGTTGAGGCAGAATTTGCAATGAAAGAAAGTATATAAAGACAGTACAAACGCAATGAATGATTAAGTTGGTAAGATGGTAACCAACAGCATTTGTCCCCCACAATAACGAGTCAAAGTACAAGCTAAAATCACCGAAGGGACGAATAGAATTACGCTGTCCCCAAACACCTTCCTGGCTTAGTGGTACATGAATAAAATCGTCGTTTAAGAAGTAGAGGGGTAACGGGTTGTAAGCATATAAAGCGGGAAGCAAGAGAAGTATAAAAACACCTATGAGTTGCGTTGTATTTATCTTCCTGGTTATTTGCACAAGGGGAATGTAAAATTTAAAAGTAAAAAGTAAAAAGGCGATGCATATAGTACTACCGTACAAGTGAGTGACACAACGATGACGAGTAAAGCGCGAAAGCTGGGAAGCAAAAATCAATTCAAAATGTAAAATGAAAAAACATTAAGCCGCTTCTTTCACTTCTTCATTTTACATTTTGCATTAAACCTACTCCTCAATCTTTCTCCCCTTCATTGCTGCACTCACGGCCATATCCATCACTCTTTCTGCATAAGGGCGACTGATGTCGTTTAGCTCCTCCTGCTTTTTATGAATAAGGTCTTTGTCTTCCATTGTTAACGCTAATTGAAGGGCTTGCATTGCTTCAGCAGTTGCTACTAATTCGTCCTGTGTAAGTAGGTTGGCATTTTTAGCAATGAATCTTTCTGTTGTTGCGAGCAACTGCTCTCCTTCTGTGCGGGCTTCTACCAGTGCACGCTTTGCAATGTCATCTTTAGCATGTGTTATGCTATCAAGCAACATCAACTCTACATCCTTATCACTGATACCGTACTGCGGCTTCACTTCGATTGTTTGCTCAACACCGCTTCGCAATTCTTTTGCTTTTACCACCAGGATGCCATCGGCATTTATTAAAAACGTTACTTCTATTTTAGGCAAGCCAGCAGGCATACCGGGGATGCCAGTAAGATTAAACTCAGCCAGTTTACGGTTGTCTTGCACAAGGTCTCTTTCGCCCTGGTACACGCTTATTCGCATACCGCCCTGTCCATCTTTTTGCGTGGTGTATTGGCGGCCTACCTTGGTGGGTATTTTTGAGTTGCGGGGAATAAGTACATCCATTAACCCGCCCATGGTTTCGATACCAAGACTTAGAGGCGTAATGTCGAGCAGTAGAAAGTCTTTATTGTTACCAGC
This sequence comes from Segetibacter sp., assembly GCA_028288505.1. Lineage (GTDB taxonomy): Bacteria > Bacteroidota > Bacteroidia > Chitinophagales > Chitinophagaceae > Segetibacter. The sequence goes on from JAQBNN010000276.1 coordinate 7,108, forward strand.
TAATATATCTGCTTGTACGGCTGCGCCCAGTGCCACCACTTCATCGGGGTTTACGCTATCGTTTACCGGCTTTTCAAAGAAACCACTAACGGCTTTCTTCACCGCTGGTACGCGTGTGCTTCCACCAACCATAACAACTGTATCAATGTCGCTTACATGGATACTAGCATCTTTAACGGCATGGCGACAGCTTGCCAAAGTTTTACTAATCAGCGGATCGATAAGCGTTTCAAAATCGGCCCTTGTTATACTTAATTTATCACCGTTTACTTCTGTCTCGAAAGTTTCATTATTACTGAGGTGCTTTTTTGCTTCTTCTGCTTTTAGCCTTAGCGTTTGACTTAGTTCCTTGTTAGCTTTCAGGTCTTCGTTACTTATGCCAACTTCCTGCATCCAATATTGCATAATGGAGCGATCAAAATCATCACCACCTAAATAAGTATCACCGTTGGTGCTGAGTACCTCGAAAATACCATTGGTAATTTGCAGGATAGAAATGTCGAAAGTACCGCCGCCTAAATCGTACACGGCAATGGTGGCAATTTCATCTTTACGTAGTCCAAGACCATAAGCCAGGCTGGCGGCTGTTGGTTCGTTAATAATACGAAGTACATCAAGACCTGCAAGCTTGCCGGCATCACGAGTTGCCTGGCGTTGTGCATCGTTGAAATAGGCAGGAACTGTTATTACCGCTTTGGTAACCGGTGTTTTTAAAATATGTTCAGCGCGTTGCTTTAGTTCTTTTAGTATAAACGACGACAAATCTATTGGCGAGTAAAACTTATCGCCCACCTGCACTTTCACCAGGCTTTCAGTGTTGTCGTCAATTACTTTGAATGTAAAAAAATCAGCGTTGTCTTTTATGTCGTTGTAGCTCTTCCCCATTAATCGCTTAGCGCTAAAAATAGTGTTCTGCGGTTCAGTTATCAGGAAGTTCTTTGCCTCCTCTCCTACAGTTGGATTACCAAATGCATCGAAGTGAACTACGCTTGGCACCAGGCTGCTTGTATTGTGTTCCTTTAAGGCAGTCGGCAGTTTACTCTCGGGGTGAATAATGGCCACAAGGCTATTCGTAGTCCCAAGATCAATCCCCACAATCATCTCTTCCTGTTGCAAACTTCCCGTTGCTATATTAATTCCAATTTTCGCCATACCATTTCTTTGGTGGCAAAGGTAATATAAGAAAGCTCAAGAGATTTTTGAATTAAGAATCCATTTTTGGTAGCCGGCTTACGGGTACTATTATGCTTTTCTACTAATGAACATGCTTTTAAATGTTAGAACCAACAATATTTTTAGAAGATATTCTAAGAGTGGGTCGTTTATTTGTTCGGCTCTAAACTCCTCAGTTAAGACCTGCTATGCAAGCAGTTTTAAGCTCAAGCCGCGTGGCTTGTTATTGCAACGGGACTCCACCCGCTTGTTGCTGAAACTGCTTCGCATGTTTCAGCATGCCTTCGCTTCGCTGGGCAGCCAACCGGCTGATGTCCCTTATGCAATAACTTTTGTCAGGTGGGAGTATTAGGGTTAGTGAAATTAGGTCTCTTAGTCACTTGCCAAACTTGAGAACCAGGACGTTCTTCCGACATCAGAAAAAATGCGTTAATAAAATTTATAGACCAGGCGTTAAGAAATGAAAGAGATGTTACTTATGCAAGGAGAAGAACTGCCGCCTGTAAGTTGCACATAGCTCATCAATATCCTACCGTTGTGACTAATTTCATTTTAGGCTGGTCTATAAATTTTTAGCATTTTTTCTGGAGTCTTGACTTTTTTTGTTACTTTTTTTTGTCAAGAAAAAAAAGTAAACAAGAGGACTGCATATCACTTTTAGCAAAGCAAGTAACGAATACGAAGAAGCGTCAACATAATCTTATAGAGGAACTCTTTAGCTTAACGGTCAGGTTCATTGGTGTGGTTTTGGGCACAACCAGTACTCTTGCGCCGCACTCTTGTACGGTTTGTAATCTGCTCAACCGCTGAGATACATTTTACAATCTCGCTCAAGTACAGTAACACTCTCAGTAAAGTTTTACTTAAATAAAAAGCCCTTCCAAAAAAGGAAGGGCCTTGAACTATTAACTTAAAGCTGAATAAAGTACTAAACGTACAAGTGAGTGACACAACGATGTTTAATTGCAGTACTGAAGCCTGCAACAACCACTACTTTTTACTGCCACCTCCCGGGTTCATCATCTTCATCATTTCTGCTGGTTCGAGAAACGTCCAGTGCTCTATCATTTTATTGTCCTTCAACCTTACGAGGTCAATGCTTTTACTGTCTACTTTAAAATTGGCTGGCATGCCCCATACTGGTTTATTGGTAGTACCCGTCATACGAACCAATGCGAATACATGATCGTCATTCGCCGATTCTTCCAGAGTTTCAAACTTCAGGTTATCAATATCATTGTGCACATTAGCCAGCATCCTCACTATTTCCTCCCCTTTCGCATCGGCGCCGTTCTCTCCTCCTCCATGGTCTATTGCATCAGCCGATATGTATTTTCGAAGCGTAACAGTATCACCGGTTTCAATGGCGCGCTGCACCTCGCTGTTTGCTTTCATCATCTCGGCCCGGTTATCACTGTCCAAAGTTGCGGCAGATGCAGTGATGGCAGTGGTTTTACCTTCGTCAGCGGCCTTCTCGTTGCAGGCAGAAAAGACAACAATAATAGCAAAACTTAAAACCTTTACATGTTTCATGTTTGTTAGTTTTTATTATGAATAAATAAGAAACAACAGCAGGTAATGCTCGCTAAGTATTAAACAAGAAGACACAAGCCTAATAGATCACATAAAACTTTTGGCGGAACAGTAAGATAGAAACTATCCGGTTAAAAGTCAAGTGGCTGTATCACCACCCCTGATTTTAATGCTCGCATTAAAATCTGTCCCCTCCTTGTAAAGGAGGGACATGAAACGCAACCACGTTTACAAGTTGCAAAACTATCAACCAGTCAAAAATAAAATTCCCCTCCTGCTAAGGAGGGGACAGAATGTTTTTTACCTTGTAAAAAAACATTCAGGGGTGGTAAACCGCACTACACATGCCCATGAAAAAAATCATCAACAATAAACCTGAACTAAAACCCTTTCGCAAACAACTGCGTAACCAAAGCACTTCCGCTGAAGCCACCCTCTGGACTTATCTTCAATAGAGCCAGCTCGACAACCGCAAGTTTCGCCGCCAGCATAGCATAGGAAACTTTATAGCAGACTTCTACTGTCCCTCGGAAAAATTAGTAATTGAATTAGATGGCGAAGATCACTTTTGGGAGCCGGGGATTGAAAAGGATAAGATAAAAGAAAGTTATTTGCAATCTCTTGGTATACGAGTAATACGCTTTGAGAACAAGTGGGTGTTCGAAGATATTAATTGGGTGTTGCAGCAGATTAAAGATGAGTATAACCACCCCTGATTTTAATGCTCGCATTAAAATCGGTCCCCTCCTTGTAAAAGCGGGGAAATAAAATGCAACCACGATTACAAGTTGCAAAACTATCAACCTTCCAAAAATTAAAGTTTCCCCTCCTTTCCAAGGAGGGGACAGAATGTTTCCCCGAAACATTCAGGGGTGGTTAGCATTTCATTTTAATACGCTCAAATACTTTGCAGGAACCTCATCAGTAAGCCAAACGTCGTTATCCGAAAGGTAGAAGGTAAACCCGTCTTTATACATACCGGCGGCGTCCACGATTAATATGGCAGGCTTACCATGCCTGCTGCCAACAGTAGTAGCGGTTACTATATCACTGCTTAAGTGTACATGCTGACGGCTTCTTTTTTCGAGGCCCGTCTCAAGTATAGCGGTAACAGATGTTTCGGAAGTACCGTGGTATAATACCGAAGGCGGCTGTGCAGGAGTAAGTTGAAGGTCTATATCAACAGAGTGACCTTGGTTGGCTCTTATTTGTGTCTTGCCTGCATTAAAAGAAAAACGCTTCTTAGTATTGGTAGCTACTACCTGTTCTAATAGCTGGGGTGTTATTCTCATCCCGTTGCTATTCATCTTGTCTATTAATGCAGCCGTATCAGCCCAGCCGTTCTCATCCAGTTCCAGTCCAATTGTTTCCGGCTTATGCCGCAAAACAAGGCTTATAAACTTACTCAGTCTTGTAACTTCTTTTTCATTCATGTGTCTGACAGGCATGTAAGAGATTATGTAGCCAGCCGAAGTACTACTATTAAGCGGCCGTTGCGTCGCACTCTTGTACTGGAGTATGTACTTGCAATAAGTATTGTTCATACCATAGCACAAAGGAAATACCTCCCAAAGATGAGCAGGATATTAATACAACATTTGTAGTTATGCTGCCGGACGCAGTCCTGCTATCATTTGCATTTAAGCGATTATGGGGAACACTTAAACGAGCAGGCAAAAACAGTGGCGGCCTTAATCCATACATGGAACAAAGTGGGACTATAGTGGGACTATAGTGGGACTATAGTAGGAGTATAGTGGGAGTATCTACCTGGCATTCAGCAAAGGAGAGGTATATACGTTCTATTCCACATTTACAATACTACTGCCGGACATAGTCCTGCTATCATTCCTTATTTACTGATCCTGCAAACACTTAAACGATCAGCGGCGACATTCAGAACTCATCTCAATTGCTTTGTCGAATCATTTCTTATTTACCTCCCTTTAGTAAACACACAAAGCACCACCAATATCATGGCAACGGGGCAAACACTTTTGTTATAGCTTTCGGAAAGGCTAGCAAAATTCTATTTGTCTAAAATGTTGCAGTTTGGGTTGTCAAGTAATCAAAGAGCTCTCTTTCGAGCTACTTTCAATAACTCAGTTAAAGTTACAGTGAATGGTAGACCTGCCTTTGAGTAAACGTTTAGATTCGATCGTTGAATGTCAATATATTTTTTAAGGTTTTTAAAGTCCCATGTCATGTTCTCAAAACTTTGGTCCTTCACTTTTTCAATATCAATTGACAAATAATATTCTTTAAGCTCTCGGCTATTTGTTTTCGGGTACTTCATCGATTCCAATTTCCCCTTTGAATAAACTTTGGGCCCTCGTCCCGTGATCCTGTAAAGATCTGCATCTGTAACCTTGTTCGATTTCCGGATCAACAAATACTTTGCATTAACAACATCGTTGTCGAGAATCAAAGAACCAAGTTCTTCATCCATTCTGAAAATATACTTTCCCTTATCCTTAAACCAGTCAAGCCTTTCTTTAGATGATGCATAGCCAACAATTACAAAAGTTTCATCTGGTATTATTCTAGTGCCTGCTAGGTATTCTGGGATTGACTCGTGGAGTACATTATCATCCGCTTTTCTTTCCTTGTGAATTTCGTACACCTTGTTAGAAAGTCTTTCCCGTTGGGATGCTCTATCCAATAAATGAGAAATTACGTTGTCTACGAAATCCGAGAGGTCCCGTATCCCATTACTTTCTCCAGAAGGATTTATTGAGAAGGCACCTAGGCCGGGTATAATTTCATGGAAGCCTCTGAACTCAGATTTTTCAGAGCCTGGATAAAGGATATATGCACCCCCGGTTCTTCTGATTGCATCTTTATAAGCATGCATTTTTAGTAAGTCGGCATTTTTATAAATACCCTGCCTTTCTTCCTCTTTTTCTTCATTTAATTCATCCTCGCTTTCATCTGTTTTTACTTTGAAATGGGCGACCTTATACTTGGCGTCAAAATGTATATGCACAATCAACTCGTCTGCTTCGGCTTTTCTTTCAGATAAACCGGAAGGCCAAACAGTGAGTGTATAATCTGGCCTAAGTGTACTAGTCCAACTGCCACCCTCTTTACTATCATATTTTTTTCCTCCGCTAAAAGATCGGTTGTACGAATATTTGACGTTCAGATTTCTATTCTCAAAATTGCATATGCCCTCTATAGCTGTATGTTTTCCGGCTTTAACCATTAAGTTGATACCGTCTTTGTCCATTTCTATCAATTCGCTATATGGCTTATTTTCTACGGTTACTTTGGTTAGCGTAAATTTTTTTGTAAAGAGATCATACAGCGTAAAAAACAGCCAATATTCATATAGGGTGGCTATGTCTCTTTTTCCCGCTTTGTATACATCGTCGCCACCTCTCCAAATTAATTTAGAAGCCAAGCTATACTTCAACCAAGAGTTTAGAATTTCTCTATAACCACCTTTACGTTGGAGCACCGGGCTATTGAGCTTTAACGTGACTGGATTTGATATTTCTTTGAAGAAATTATGGCTAAGGTAACTTTCAAGCACTTTGATGAGAACATCCGCTTCTTTCTTCTCCCGGGTTTTCTGACGGAATAGTGCACTACAATTTTCACAGAAAGAAAGATACTCTTGCAATGCATGTTTGATGAACCGGTTTTCTGCATTGTCCAACTTTTCGATTTTGGAGGAAGCAAGAATTTTAGAAGGAACTGAACTAATGTTGCGACTTAGTAAATAGTGTTGTTCACGTAGCGGAATCCTATTGTTACCACTAAGGAGTTGTTTTGTTATTGCTCTATTAAACCGGCGTACCCTTGTCACTTCTTTAACTTCGACATTTTCGGCCCATGACGTTTTTGGTTGAGAGATAATTTGACGAACTGCTTCATCAAATTCATTGGAGGATATCAATGCACTTACAAAGCAGAAACGCTGATAAATAATTTCATTATCTCTTTCGAAATCTGGTTCGAAATTCTGATGAATTGGAGAATTGACTTGCATCAGAAGTTCGGTGCATTTAGATGTAATACTTTCTAGCATGAACCGATAGTTCTCTCTGTAGCTTTTATCTGGCTCTCTATTAAACTTGGTAGCCAAAACTTCAATCGTCAAGTTTTCTTTATTATCCGGAGTATTCTTATGAAAATACTGAAGGGTTAGGGTGCCGACGTAAATGTTTGGAATTATTCTGCCTGCCGAAGCCTCTCTTCGAAGCTGTGTAATTACTTTAGTATTGGAAGTTATAAGGCGGAAAGAATTGTCTGAAAAAGCATACTCATAGCTTCTCCCCTCCAAGATTTGATAACGTGATTCGCTGAATTCTTCCGCGTCTTCTTCTGTTATTTCGAAGAGGGAATTTTCCTGCTCGGGATAGATATCGAGAAACAAATCGCCGGCAAGTGCAATTCTTATTTTTTGCTGACTAACCATTAAGCTTCGGCATAACTGGTGAAACCATGTTCAATAAGATTTTTATGCATTCGGCTTAATTTCTCCAAGGAGATAGGATATAGTACACTACCATCTCCTTCGAATTCGAATTCATTGTGTTTGTCAAAAACTTCTTTTTTCACGTCCCTATCTCCTTCTAAACACAACTGTCCTAACGTAATTAAAACCTTTGAAAGTTTGCTCCTTGAGCCATGCAACTTCGGTAGCAGCTTCTGCATTATTGCAGCATCAATTGTTTGTGTTGTCTCCCATCCTGTTTTCAATGTTTTCACTATAGCTCCGAAACGTAGAATTTCAGAAGCACTTCTGTAGCCAAATTCAGCACCTATCTTTTTCAATTCATCGAAAAATTTTAATAACGCATCGGTAATATCTTTTTTATCAGTTTCACTGTCAATTTTTAGTTTCTTATTGGTGGCCAATGAAACAAAGCTGCTTGACATAGGGGCACCTAATGCTTGTAAGTTCTGTAAGTTAATGATCGCATTACCTTCAAAAAAGGTCTTCATCTCTTCCTTGGTGACGCGAAATTCGATCACATTAGCTCTGTCTAAAACTTTAGGACTGAACATATATGTAGTCTCATCTATATTGACAGTTCCAATAATAAACAGATTAGCAGGAAGCTTTATGTTATTAGGAATGAAGGTTTCATTAGTATCCGTTCTGTTATTATCTGAATGCAACAAAATCCCTTTAGTATCCTGTGATTCCATAATGCTTAGAAAGTCCGCGAAATATCTTTCAACATGACTGAGGTTCATTTCATCGAGTATTAAAAAATAGGGCTTCAGTTTGTTACTTTCATTTGAAGCCTCCATAATTAAATCCAGAACACCATTATCTGGCATTACATATTTGTCAAATTCCAGTGAATTCGGATATCCTAATAACGGATCTCTGTTTATCCAATCTGCACCAACGGGAACGATGCAAA
>JAQBNN010000126.1 GCA_028288505.1 Segetibacter sp.
GTGTGCGGCTCGGTCTGAAATGCCCTTGCCTACTCGACTGGGCAAGCAAAAAAGTGACAATAAGGAAGATGCAGCCTCGCAGATGGAAGAATGGGAGCCGAGTTTCTTTGTTTGCATTGTCAATTTGCGTTGTTGCTGTTAACAAAGCACATAAACCTAACATTACGTTTGAGCTGGTCGCACCAATAGAATTAAATACAGTACAAGTGTGTGACGCAACGAGGATGCTACAAGGTACTTGTGGTGGCTTCATAAAAATCACTTGCATTAACAGGGTGTAATGTTCTTTAATTGCACTCGCCCCGGCTTCTCTTGCATATACTTATATTAAGTAGAGCAGTTATGAAGCGCTAATGTTTATGTAGGGGTAGGAAATTTTTTGAGAATATTAAAGGAGCGAGATGGCCCGGAGAAACATTACGGAGAAATGAAGACGGTGAGGCGTTGATTGTGTGTAAAGCAACCGGGGAAAACGAGACGTTCCTTTATGGCAGTAGGAAAGAAGCTATTGGTAAGATGGTTAGTAAGTAATATTCACTTCCGAATCGGCTGATGAAAGATTGACCTCCTTTCGCTTTTGTTGGTTGTTTTCCTGGATCTGTAATACGTAGCGGCCCGGAATTACTACGTTAGAAATGTAGAACTCACCATTGTCATTGGAAACGGAAGCCATGTCATTAAAATCTGATGGTCCGTCAACTATCATAACAATTGCATGGGGTATGGGTGTGCCCGAACTATCGTGCAATATGCCTTTTACTGTTCCTCTTGTTTCCATTGGTTTTGGTGTTGTATTACAATTAAATAAAAAAAAAGAGCAGAGTAAAATTGAACCCCCTAATCTTACCCTGCTCAATATTGGTTTTATAATCCCAGGTTTTTCCATGCCTGCAGGTTGTTGAAAACAGCAGTAACAATCCTGGTTGCTGAGTTGCCGCTGCTGTGCCCGTTTGTATGTATTCCTACAGCAGTTCTTGCATCGCCGACCTTTAGCCATAGGGGCGCACCACTTTGTCCACCCATTGTATCTATGTCGTAAGTAATTATTCGTGACGAAGTAGATTTAGGTTTTAGTGCCATAAACCATTGCTGGTTACCACCTTTGTCTCCGGGATAACCAGAGAGATTTAGTACAGAGGCTTTTAGGTACGAGTCGTCTTTTACAGCGAAACCAAAATAGCCGGTAGTAGCACCCGGACGGTAGTTAGCGGGTAAAATAATAGCGCCATAGTCATTTTCCCGGTTCTTGCTTTGTGTCCAGCCTGTAACACTTTTTAAGGTAGAACTAACGGCAGAACCATAAGGCCTGCTTCCATCATTCATTGCGGGTATCACTTCTATGCTTTTTGCCCAACCTCCCTGGTCGTGCATATACACGCAGTGTCCTGCTGTAATAACAGTTCTTGGAGAGATCAGCCAACCGGTACCAATCCACCGGGAACCATTCTTTGCTGTGATCTTTAAAGCACAGATGGCACGCCATGGATAACTGGTAGTTGGGTTAATTCTTACGCGGTTATCTACGCCATGAATAATTTCCGTCATCTGTGCCAAGGCTTCAGGAATTAAGTCAGGGTAGCTTGCATACAGAGCATCTAAGGGTTGTGTTTCAATAGAGGATAAAGAAGAGCCTGCTTCTTCAAGCATAGTATCTCCCCCTGATTCGGTGGCTGCTTCTCTTTCGTTTGTAACTTCCTTATCACCTTCTCCGGGCTTAAAAATGTTGTAGCCTTCTACGTCTTCAATTTCTGTTTCGGAACCAGAGCCGGTTTCAATTCCGCTAATCGAGAGCTGGGAGAGTAATGGATCTTCATAAGAAGTTTCCTTTCCTAAACCATTACCATTAACTTTTGGAGAAACCAAAGTTTTTGAACTCATAAAATGTAGATTTTTAGGTTAAAGAATAGGGCTCGTTTGTAAGATAAAAGCGAAGAATACAATTACAGATGTAATTCTATTAATTTCTACTACAGTAATTAGGATTAGCTAAAAAATTAAACAGGAACTCAAATGGTGATTGAAGCAAATGGAATAAAACCGTGGCTATTTAACCTGCAGATGCTGTGCTATAGATTTTTGAACTCAAATATGGGCAAACAATCAGATGGTGGTGTTTTGCATTGTCCGTTGTTATCTTTAAAACAAAACCGGGTTATAAATGTAGAGACAATTTTTTACAAGTGCAATAGCTGAAAGAAATTAGCATGGGCGATTATTGGGTCATTTCTTATGCTAGCAGCAAAGCCATAATTGGTTTTTAAAATTAAAACCCCGGAACGTAACCTGGTTCTACTAGTAGTTGTCATTTTACATGAGGGGAAAGAAAAAAACAAGGTTCCTCGCCCACTTTGAATTACAGAAAGTATTCTGTACTTTTTGCTTGCCAAGTAGAACTACACGTACTCTCCACTGTTAATCCCGAAGCCTTGATACTACACAAAACGATAGCCGCTCTCTTTTTAGCTATCATTATTATGTCTATTACCAGCTGTGCTTCACGCAGGAAAATAAAGGCTGCAAGTGATGGGGAGTACAACCCTATACACATGGGGCTGCCAAGAAAAGACACGGACAAAGATGGTGTTCCTGATCTGTCTGATAAATGCCCTACCGTAGCTGGCGTTTTAAAGTATGATGGTTGTCCTGTACCTGATAGTGACGGTGATGGCATAGATGATGAAACAGATAAATGCCCTAATGATCCTGGCCCTGCAGTATCAAACGGTTGTCCTCCAAGAGATAGGGCAGTTTTTGGGAGTGCACCACCAGAACCACCACCTCCACCGCCGCCACCATCAGTAACAGCAGGCAGCGCTCCGTTAGGATCGGGAAGGCGGCCGGCAAACGTTACTGTTACAGACAATGCTCCTGAACAAGCGAAGCCACAAGCTTCCTTTGTATACGGCTACAAGAATAATGTTAAGGTGGGAGAGTCGTTTCAATTGCGGGTAGACGTAAAGCTGGATAAGCCGTTGGCAGACCTCGTGCAGATGGTAGGAAAAAGCATGAATCCTGCAGAGGAAGGCAAGAAAACCGATACCTCCGTTATTCGTTCGCTTATTCTCGAAGGGGAAAAATATTTCGAAATAACGCCTGATTATGATCATTCAGTTTTTAAGATTGAAATGGGGCCAGGAACTGCGTTGCAGCGGGAGTTAATGCCGAACCAGGTTATTAGATGGACATGGCGTGTTGAGGCTCTGAAGCCTGATCCGTCTTCAACTATTTCCATAGTAATCCGTGCGAAAGGAGAGAAGGGCGACTGGTACGATGTGGAGCAAGGGGTGGTCTACCTCAATGTGGCAGTAGAAGCTGAAAAAAACAATTCCTCTATCTCCAGCGCCAGCTTAATCGTCGTTCCGCAAACTACATGGGAGAAATACAAGTGGCCCTTCCTTGGCCTTATGGTGGTTGTGCCTTTTGCGCTTATTGTACTGAGGCGAAGAAAACGTTTTACCTCACCTGCTAAGCGGATCTTCTTTTCTTATGCCTGGGGAGGGCAGGGTGAAACAGTTGTAGACGAAATGTATAAATGCCTTAAGGGTGACGGACTAAATGTAGTGCGCGATAAAGTGAACCTGCAATACAAAGGACATATCTCTTCTTTCATGCGCGACATTGGCACAGGCAAGTTTGTGATTGTTATTCTTAGTGATAAGTACCTGCGATCAAGGTTCTGCATGTTCGAGTTGTACGAGATCTACAGGAACTCGAGCCTCGATAAGGAAACCTTCATGCGTAAGGTCTTCCCGGTAAGAATTGAAGACATTAACCTGGGAGACCCGCTTGTGGTTGCTAAGTACACGCAATATTGGGAAGAGGAAGCAGCTAAATGCCTGAGGAAAGTGCAGGAGGGTGATGTAAGCCCCGAAGAGTATGCCCAGTACGAAGTAGTGAAGAAAATTGAAAACGAGGCAGGCAACTTACTTTATTTCTTATCCGATATTAACGCACTAGACCTGGCACAACTGGCAATCGACGATTTCAAAGCGTTGAAGACTGCACTTCATACTGCTATTGAAGCGCAGGATAAAAATTAGTATGTTCTGCTATGCTGTTGAATTACATCTTTATTATTCATTTAAACAAAGGATGCCTTTGCAATTCTGGTGTGTGTACTACTAGCTGGCGAAGCAACTACAATAGTACAAGTGAGTGACACAACGATGCTTAATAGTAGCACCAGGGCTAAGTACAAAAAATTTTAAAGAGGAGTGATTTCACTTTCTTTTCCTCTTAAGTAATAAATTGGTTTTGCACTACTGAAAGCCCAAAATGGCAATAGCATAAAGGTTTTTTGTAAAGCAGTCAAAGCTGCGGATAGAATTTTCAGCAGTATGGGTATTGCCGCTACTTATGTTGGCAACTGGCGATGTCGATGCCGCTGTATTAGGATAAAGAACAGGAAAACCTCTTTTCTTTTTCGAAACTTAGATTTAGAAAGTCAATAAAAAGCAGTGCTATCGGTTCTTTAAAAACAATATAATCTCTTAAGTTGGATTGGCCTTTTGGCCACCTCCAAATATTGGTGATCTTTAAAAGAACATTGGCAGACTTGATGACGTGTTGGAACACAAAAAAAGTGGGGCTTATGGTAGCACTGCTCTTCTAAATTACTTTAACTGGTTTGTAGTTGCAGCTACTATTCACTTGAAACAAAGGAAGTAACCAAAGAAAAATTAAGCTAGGAAAGGTTATACTGGTACCTTTCTTACACTTGATTTAGCTTTCGTGCTACTGTTGCTTGGCCAATTTTTTTCATACGTGTTGTCTTTCAACTTAGACATGCAAAAAAGGCCGTTTTTCTAGCAGGCAAGGCATCAGGGCACGATGCTCTTCAGCACAGTAGTACACAAGCTTAATTGAAATGCCTCGCCGAAAACGGGCTGTTTTGTTTTAGCTGCCCTTATGTGTTTCTTTTTTGGGCAAGTAAAAAAGAACAACCGGCAAAAACGGAAGTTGTAGAAAGCTGGTGGATATATATAGAAGTTAATGAGTAATTTCATTCCACAGAACAAACAAAAGTCTAAAACTCCAACCGATCAATCTCAATGAATCACAGATTAAGTATGAATAAAAATTTCTTACAAATAATTTTAAGCACCAGCTTCCTAGCATCTATTGTCCTTCTGAATAGCTGTTCTCCAATAGCTAAAACCAAACTAACTGTGCAACCTGAAAAATGGTCTCAACAAATGGTGGAGTCGCACGGGTTGAAAGACTTTTACACCAACAGGGTAATGCATGAAAAACTATCTACTACCGGATGGGATTATGTTACCGGCTTGATAGCTATTTCTGTACTAAAAGCTTGGGAACAATACCCCGAGAAAGAGGAATATTATTATGCGGTGAAAGCATTTGCAGATAGAAATATAAATGCTGATGGTACGATGATCATCCGAACTTCAGGCGAATCGGCACTAGGGCCTAGCAACATTGATGATCTGGCTGCCGGAAGGATATTCTTTACTCTGTATAAACAGGAATTTAAAATAGGTAATACTAAAGATGCACAACGTTACAAAAATGCAGCTACCCTCATCCGAAATAAATTAAAGAATGAACATTCTCGAATAAAGGAAGGTCTGCCAGGTGCTAGAGGTTTGTTTCATAAGGCGCAATACCCCAATCAAATGTGGCTCGACGGGCTTTATATGGGCGCACCTGTTTATGCACTCTGGCAATCTGAAATGGGAGCAAAAGATGCTAAAGACCACCAGCAGAGCTGGAGCGATATTGCCAATCAGTTTAAGATACTTCATAAATATACTTACGATGCCAACAAGCAATTGAACTATCATGCATGGTCAGCTACTCCAAACGATCCTAATTCTTTTTGGGCCAATAAAACCGAACCTTATTTAGGTTGCAGTAAAGAATTTTGGGGACGTGGTATGGGTTGGTACTTCGCAGCCATGGTTGATGTGCTTGAAGTGATGCCGAAAAATCATCCTGATTATGTAGTTATACTGGGAAACTACCAGCAAGTGGCTGCTGGTTTGAAAAGATGGCAGGATAAAAAATCGGGGGTGTGGTACCAGTTGTTGCAATATGATGAAAAAATGAAGGGAGACGGCAAGGGCGATATCGTAAATGGTAAGACGTACAATACATGTACAACTGCCAATTACCTGGAAGCTTCGGCCTCCTCCATCTTTACATATTCTTTTCTTAAAGGTATGCGATTGGGATTGCTAAATAAAAACACCTACAGTAAAACTGCAGAAAAGGCTTACCAGGGACTAGTTAAAACATTTATCCGGAAAAGAGATGCAGGGGTTGATATTATTCAATCGTGCGCCTCTGCTGGTCTCGGACCCCTTGGCAATCCTTCTCGTACCGGAACCACGAATTATTATTTATGCGGCGGTGATGTAGCAATCGTACAAAATGAAGGAAAAGCAATAGGCACTTTCATCCTTGCATCAGTAGAATACGAAAACTATCTCCAATCAAAATAATCTTCTTAAAACCATAGGGTTAAAAAGTATAAGCTCCTAATCCCTTTACCTGTGAATATGGTAAAGGGATTTTTTATGTACTTAACCGCAGTGCTACTATAGAACTTCCATTTGATGGCACGGGTACAGCTTAAAGAAGTAAGGGCACTTGGAAAACTTTGACTTCATTTACTTCATGCTGCTGATTAAAGATAATAGTTCAACACATTTTCATCTCCCCCTATTTTTTAAAGCTGCTGTTGTAAGCAGTAATGCTATTTTGTTTTTCTTCCAGCTTTTCAATTGTTTTTTTTGCTGCTGCGTTTTATTCCGTTATTCTTTTCTACTAATTTGTGTATAATCCAATGTTCCAATTTGTGGTGAAGTGGAATGAGTAAAGCGGCAATTATAACCATGGCACCTAACATAAAAATAGACTGATGATGCGTCAGATCTCCTAAGTAGGGATGAAGTAATAAATTTAAAAATTCAAAAACAATAAGTAGGGAAAGAACGCCTAAAAAACGAATTGACGTTTGATTGGCAATGACTGAATGACTAAGCAGCAAAAAAACAATCAGCAGTATGACCACTGTAAAAGCAATAGCCGCATATTGCAGGTGATGCACTCGCTGTTCTTTTGCTTTTTCCTCTTCTTGCTGCTTATCCTGCTGGCGAAGCTTTTCTTCAATGTTCAAAGCCTGCATCTTCTTTTGATTCTCCCGGTTGTTGAGTGAATCCTGTGCCAAACGGGTAAGCTCAAGATAGAAGCGTACTGTCACTGTTTCGGGTTCTTTTGTAATGTTCATAAATAAACCTGCCTGCCACAAGTATGTCATCCAAAAATTTGTTCTCGTTCGCAATAGTAAATGCCTGTCTTGCGTAGAGCAAACTGGAGTCTGGTTGATGTGTTTGCACAAATGCTCTTGCCATGCCCTGATAACCCCTTATTAAGTGAAAAAGAGAGGCGGTATTTTTTGTGTACCAGCTACCTAGTCTGTAGTATTCAAGAGCAAGCGCCGGATGACCTTCTTCCAGATTTATATCTCCCAGGATAACCGTCGCCACTCTCATCACCCGTTCATTATTTTGTGCCGCCGCTTTGTGGTAGGCCCTGTTGAACAAACAATTTTGCCGAATCGTTCTTTTTCATTTCAAAATAAGCTCCACCGATATTGCTGAGCACTGCCGGAAGAGCACTCTGATTATTCTTCTCAGCAAAGATTTTTGCTTTAAAATAATACAATAACGCGTGGGGCTAATCGCCTTCCCGTTTATAGATTACACCAAGGCCATTCAAACAATCTCGAATGATTTCATTGTCGTTGATTTTTTCACCAAGGCGAAAGGCTTCCAACACTTTTTCCAGTGCCATTGCCTGGTTGCCTAGAAAAGAGAAGGTCCAACCCTGTTGGAGCAGCGACAAAGCTTCTCCACTTTTAAACTTGTTTTTACGGGAAAGGTTCAGCGCTTTTGTAGCAATGACCAAGCCGGTATCCGGCGCTAACTGCGAATATGTGGCACTTAGCTGCACCAAACGTAAAGCACGAAGTGTATCATGTTCTTTTTGTGAAGCAGGATCTTGAGACTGTCCCTTTTTTGCAAAAAAGATTGCCCATGAATAAAATCTGCAAGAAGCATCACGCAGGCCCATAACCATAACTTTCTCATATCTGTTAATGAATAGGGATGGAATATAGGACGTTTATTGATAATGTGATAGTACAGTCAAAAATATAGCGATCAGAAAAGCATTTCTTCTCATTCAGCAGGTACTCGCATTAAGCACAATTTGTACTGTTGTAATCCTACTGCCCTGCCAAAGCCTACTAAATCTTTGCTTAGCAATTAAGAACGCACTGCAATTACCCTCATCTTAAAAAATGACAAAAGAACTTGACAACTTTTCAGCTTTACAAAAAATGGTATTAGGTTTGTGATTAAAAAAGCAGAATCCACATCAGGGAAAGTTTATGAAGAATATTTTAATTGTTATACTTGTTACCCTGATCGGTATAAAAATCACCATCGATTGTACACCTTTTTCCAATAAAAGCACCGTTACAAAACTTGCGGAAAAAGCCGAAGAAAGTAAAAACGAAAAAGAAGAAAACAAACCAAAAAAAAGGTATAGCGAAGACCTTTATTATAATCGCACCCTAATAGAATTACCAGCTAAAGTAACAGCAGTATCTGCTACCTCTTCGCATAATCAACTACCTTATCTTGGCTTCATTAATAAGCCTAACACACCTCCCCCTGACTTGGCTTAACTCCTTGTTATCTCCCATTTTATTTTCAACTGCCCGTTGCTAAACGGTAGTGTATTCATTCACTAAACTCAAATAGTTAAGTCATGAAAAGGTCGATCTTATCAAATATAAAAAACGATTTTTCGTCAGGAATAGTGGTTTTCTTAGTAGCTGTACCACTGTGTTTAGGTATAGCACTTGCTTCAGGTGCTCCCTTCTTTAGTGGTTTAATTGCAGGTATAATCGGCGGTATCGTAATTGGCGCGGTAAGCAATTCACACCTCAGTGTTAGTGGTCCCGCGGCCGGCCTCACGGCTATTGTATTAGCAGGTATAACCAGGCTTGGCACATTCGAAACATTTTTAGTAGCTGTATTTTTGGCAGGTGCTTTTCAATTGTTGCTAGGCTTTTTACGAGCCGGTAGTGTTGCCAATTACTTTCCAAGCAGTGTAATTAAAGGCATGCTTACAGCCATTGGTATTATCATTATTTTAAAACAACTACCACATGCCTTTGGCTATGCTGTTAATGCTCGCGCATCAGAAGCACTGAGCAACCTCCATGTTGGTGTAACCATAATTACATTGGTATCATTAGCCATACTAGTTCTTTGGGAAAAGCCTTTTATGAAGAAATTAAAAGCCTTTCCCGGGGCGCTGGTAGCAGTAGTTGCGGGTGTTTTACTAAACCTGTTTTTCAATAGCTTCTTTCCTCAATTAGCCGTGGGAGCCAAACATTTAGTACAGGTACCCGTCGCCAGCAATTTTCACGAATTTGTAGGCTTATTTACATTTCCTAATTTTTCAGCTATCACTAATTCAGATGTCATCATAACAGCTCTTACTATAGCGGCCGTCGCATCTATCGAAACCTTGCTATGTATTGAAGCTGTAGATAAGATCGATCCTGAACGCCGGCTCACAAATCAAAATCGCGAATTGAAAGCACAAGGAGTAGGCAACATGTTATCAGGATTAGTTGGTGGCTTACCAATTACAAGTGTAATTGTTCGCTCCACCGCTAATATGAATGCAGGGGCAAAAACAAAAGCATCAACAATTATTCATGGTATACTTATACTTGTTTGCTCAGCTTTCATTCCTGGCATTTTAAATATGATCCCATTAGGTACTTTGGCTGCAATTCTATTGCTAACGGGTTATAAGCTCGCACGTATATCCATCTTCAAAGAAATGTTTGCAAATGGTAAATATGAATGGGTACCCTTTATGGTTACAGTAGTTGCCGTAGTTTCTACTGACTTACTAGTGGGTGTAGGACTAGGACTATTAACAAGTATGATAGCTATCCTTTATGGCAACATGAAAAACCCTTACTACTTCCATAAGGAAAACCACCACGCCGGAGAGACCATCAAAATCGCCTTATCTGAAGAAGTGTCTTTCTTAAATAAAGCAAGCATTAAGTTAACCCTCGATCACTTGCCCTACAACTCCACTGTAGTTATAGATGCCACTAAGTCCCATTATATTCACTTCGATGTACTTGAGCTCATCAGGGAGTTTAAGAACATTAAATCAACGGAAAAAAATATAAACTGTATGCTAATGGGCTTTAAAGAAAAATACAAAATAGAAAACAATCACAACGTATTCTCTGAAAGGCCAACTTTTGTTTCTGCAAATGCAAATCATTCGAAGAAACAAACACAAACAGCTTAATAACTAATTTAAAAAGTAATTTTTTATGAGAACACTTACAAAAGATCTACAAGAAAAAATAACCCCACAACAAGCACTCAACATTTTACGCGAAGGCAACAGTCGCTTTATGCAAAACCTAAAAGCACATAGGAACCTGCTCGAACAGGCGAATGAAACAAGTGAAGGGCAGTATCCATTTGCAGTTATACTTAGTTGCATGGATAGCCGCACCTCCGCCGAGCTAATCTTCGACCAGGGACTAGGCGACGTATTTAGCATACGCATAGCAGGAAATGTTATAAACGAAGATATACTTGGAAGCATGGAGTTTGCCTGCAAAGTAGCCGGTTCTAAGTTCATCCTTGTATTAGGCCATACCAAATGCGGTGCTATAAAAGGAGCATGCGACCAGGTAAAAATAGGACACCTTTCTACCCTGCTTTCTAAAATAAAGCCTGCTGTTAATGAAGAAACCGCCACTAAAGAAAACAGGACTTCCAGCAACGCATCTTTTGTAGAGAATGTTGCAGAGATCAATGTAAAAAGAAATGTACAGGAGATCCTAAACAGGAGCAGCATTATTCGCGACCTGGTAAAAGAAGAAAAAATAGGAATTGCAGGCGCCATGTACAATGTTGCATCTGGTAAGGTTGAATTTTACAACGATACTGTAACTACAAAACAATCTCAGGAAGTTGAAGCAATGAATGCATAACTTGATAAGCCGTAAAAAGCCGCCTCGCCTTTAGCGAGACGGCTTTTTTGTATTAACTCTTTTCTCTCTTAAGTATAGGGCTTATGTACTAAGCCAGTGTGCTACTATTAAACTTCCGTTGCGTCGCACTCTTGTACACATATAATTCTATTGCGCAACAAACTACTGCCTGTCATTTCTTAAGCTGTACAAAAGCAGCACATTAATAAGTAGCTTTTTTCGAGGTTGTGCCCCAATGCCTTGCCTGTTAGAATTTCTTTCTAAAATGAAAGGAGCTAACAATGAACACGCATCAAAAACAACTGCTGAAGTAACAGTAGGGCTTGAGTGGTGATTAGGTAGATGTATTTTAATAAAGGCAGCTTAACACAAAGTAACTTTTTTTTAACGGCCTTGTTGTGTACAGCCGATAGCTTGCCTGAAGTAATAAAACTTTGGCACAAAATTTTAGTGCTATTCTTTATTAAATGCAGGAATATATAATTGAAAATCATAATCTTACACGTACTTTCAGTAATGCCTGCAGTAAAAACAATAAATTAAAAATTATGAAAAAAATCTTAGCCATTGCCATTGCAGCAGTTTCATTTGCTGCTTGTAACAACACAGAATCTGATGATGCTAAAGTAGAAAGCACCACCACCACTACAACCCCGTCTACAACCACTACTACCGAACCTTCTACCACCACCACGTCTACAACTTATACTGCTGCAGAAGGTGACGTAACCTACAGGGATAAGAAAGTTAGGGTAATGAGAAACGGGGAGTGGGTTGACGCAAATGAAGATGTAAAACTAGACAACGGCGTAGTAGTTTATAGATCAGGAAGAGTGACAAAAGATAATAAGGAAATAAAATTAGAAGATGGCGCAGTTGTAAACCGCACAGGCCGTTTCTTTGACAGATCTGGCCAGGCTATTGAAAATGCATGGGACGCAACCAAAGAAGGTGCAAAAGATGCAGGTAAGGCTATTAAAAATACTGCTGAGAAAATAGGCGACAGAGCTGAGAAAGTAGTTGATAAAAACGACCACGATTAATTAAGCATCTCTTATTTGTAATATCCCTGTCTACTGGTGAAGTAACAGGGATATTTTGTTTATGAAAAGATGTATGAAGCGGAGAGCTTTGGGGTAACAGAACTCATAGGAAACACGAAAAATGCCACTCGAATAATTCGTGTGGCATTTTTCGTGTTTTAAGTATACCTATTTTAAACTGATGTGTCTTTGGTTGTGCGTATTAATCCAATTCCCGTAAAAAAGAAGATTGCACCCAGGATTGCGTAGACAGTTATCTTTTTAATATTTTGACCGCCGCTTGCACCGTTCATAAATATTACTGCTGCAGCAATCAACCCTGCTATTCCAAGCACGGTTAATATTATTCCAAACATCTTTTTTTCCATTGTCGCTTTTTATTAGCAATTGCAAATAACGGGCCGCCATGTGGCAAGGCTAGCTCCCTCTATGTTACTTACACCAATAGAACTCAGGAATACGTGTAATCAATTTTGGGGTATCTACGTTTGCAGCAGCGTTTGCCTGTTTGTTTTCCGAGAAGTATTTATAACTTCCAATCCCCATTTTACTGACTGGATCAACACTTATCAATAACGTATTGAAACAAAAATGAAAACACATACTACCAATTATTTCAACACATTTATCGAGGTGGCAGATGATTGCCCCGCTACTTGGCAGAAGTGCCACCGGTTAAAGGTAATAGCAAGTCTGTAGCAAATATTCAGTTCGAAATGATGAGCCAGCATCCTTATAAATATACTTCTGATGAAATTATATTCCATTGTCATGCTACCAAAAAAGGCTTGCACGCAAACGAGTTAAAAGATGAACAGGAACTTTTCTTTTCAAAAGGGCAACCTTGTTTACGATCATCGTCGTTAGCAAAAAGATATGGGTGGGGTATCCACAGCAACGAGGAAGGAAAAGTGGCGCTCTATGGCATCGACTCGCCCGACTATAGAAAATTCGCAAATGATGAGAACCTTAAAATTGTGAAAGCAATGCGTTCTAAAAAGGCATAAGCAAAACTGCACTTGTATAAAATGTATGTTGTATTCCTGTGATAGTTGTGTCTTTTTATATAACTCTCTGTGGCTTGCCCAAACAACTACCAACAGTACAAGTGAGTGACACAACGATGTTTAATAGTACCACTTAAGCTAAGTGCAAACATTAAAACTAAATCAGACACAACCTGAATTATCACATCTCTTTGCTATTTCTCTTTTTACCATAACCAAGGTTCAACTGCAAACCAATTGAGGGAATAAAGGTGAACCCTTTATAGCTTTCGCTTTGAAGACCAAACAAATCGTAGGTACCATAATTCTGGTGGTAGATGCTAAGTGCAGGAACAAAGTAAGCATACTTATAACCAATCTTTCCATTGATGAATGCACCAAAAGATGAGTAGCTCTCTTTCTGTGTAAATGAAGGAATTTTCTCGATAGCATTGCCAACATAACGCACCAATACTTTAGATGGGTTGAAACCGTACTGGATAGACGAGTGGCCATAAACAACACCAAACGAAAGGTTGCCATAAGTCTCTTCAGGACCGAATGAAGTACTAAAAACCAAAGGCACTAAAATGTCTTTACGTGAAAGTTTAAACCTAAAAATGGAGCTCAATTTATCAAGCCCAAGTTTAGAAGGCAGGTTAGCTGTTTGCCCGCTGTATTGAAACCCAATACTTCCATGCATGCCTTTTGTAGAGCCGGGATTATCAGGCGTGCCGGTTGTTCCTAAGAACTGGTACATAGCATCAAAAACATGTGTGCCCGATGCATATTTGTAACCAATATCTACGCGATCTACAACGCCATAACGAAGGTAAAAATCGGTGGTGGGTGTTACGGGATCAAGAGAGTAAGCAAGTAAGCCGCGGGTTAGTGCAGCAACTCCTTGCGTATAAAAAATAGAGTCGTTGTTATTGTCAATTGCATCTACTGCAGCCCTGGTAACATCGTCTATTTCTGCAAGTGGTGCAGTTGCTGCGTTGAAAGAAGAATTGAAACCAATTTTAAAAGCACCTTTCGGCGTTACTTTTCCTGAAGCAACAATGTTTCGTGGTGATGTACAACTGGTAATTAAAACTATTAAAAGCAAAAGAACACTCCCTGCAATATATTTCCCGTTCATTTAATTCAGCTAGTTTGATTGCGACGAAAATATAAAAATCTGTTTTTGACGAACGACCACTTGCATGGATTATAAAACAATTAACAAAGAAGAGATTTAGGTACTTAGCCAAGTACTACTATTAAACATCGTTGTGTCACTCACTTGTACTTTTAGTTTTCTTTTCATCGGGTATAATTGATCACCATTGCCTGCCTTAATATTACTGCTTAATCATGGAACACATTGTTGGCCTGTACAAGTAAGCAATACAGTACAAGAGTGCGACGCAACGGCTACTCAATTATATTACTAATGCCAGGTACACAATACCTCAATTCTTAATTAGATGTTTACATACTATTGCGTTTGCACACAAACATATTGGTTCGCCGCTTGCTATCACTAACTGTACTTACTTTTACCAAATGACTTTTTGGCAACACCTGTTTAGTAAAGAGAAGAGCAAACCTGTTACAAATCAACTAACGCTTAAGGAGCGGCTTTCCGCGCTGCGTAACCTGCCAAAATTTTTTAAACTGGTATGGGAAACGAATAAGTGGATGACGATAACGAATGCGCTTTTACGTATTTTAAAATCTGCAACTCCACTGGCTATTTTATATGTTGGTAAATTAATTATCGACGAGATACTATTATTAAGCAATAGGAATGGCGGTCTTTCTTCGCAGCATTTATGGATGCTTGTTGCTATTGAATTTGGACTGGCGATTTTATCGGATAGTTTAAGCAGGGCGATAACACTTATTGATAGTTTATTGGGAGATCGTTTCTCAAATCATACGTCGGTAAAGATTATGAGCCATGCGGCCACGCTTGATCTCGACCAGTTTGAAAACTCTGCTTTTTATGATAAGCTGGAACGCGCAAGGCAACAAACAATTGGCCGTACCATATTGCTTTCGCAGGTAATGGGCCAGGTGCAGGATTTGATAACAATGGCTTTCCTGGCAGCAGGTTTACTGGCATTTAACCCTTGGCTCATCATATTGTTACTGGTAGCTATTATACCAGCCTTTTTAGGTGAAGCATATTTTAATGATAAGACTTATGCTCTCAGCAGGAGACAAACACCTGAAAGAAGAGAG
>JAQBNN010000186.1 GCA_028288505.1 Segetibacter sp.
GCTGGTATGGTAAAGGACCTTTTGAAAGCTACGAAGATCGAAAGGAAAGTGCGAAGGTGGGTCTGTATACCGGTACGGTAGCTGCACAGCATTTTCCTTACGTTATGCCGCAGGAAAACGGCAATAAAACAGATGTGCGGTGGGCAGTAGTTTTTTCTAAAGAAGGGAAAGGATTATTCATCCGCAGCGATGAACATCTTCTCAACATCAATGTGCAGGATTATTCGCTTGCAGCACTAAACGAATCGAAAACTTCGCACCAATTAAACAGGGGCGAACATACCTATTTGTATGTAGATTTAAAACAAATGGGAGTAGGTGGTGATGACAGCTGGACGCCAAGGGTTCATCCGGAATACCTGCTGAAGGAGAAAAGCTATCAGCATGTTTTTTGGTTGCAGCCGTTGGAAAAAATAAATAAGAGCAACCCGGGAAGTGGAATAACAGCACCTGGGTTTTAGTTACATTAAAAGACCAATAGTACAACTAAGAACATTTTAAAAGCATCCACTAGTAGATGGTTACTAAGTATACATTGGTTTACATAATAAATAAAAATTGCAAATGAGATTTCTTTTCACACTGGTAATTTATTTGACAGCGTTACAGGTTTTTTCTCAGGAAGTAAAGGTTGTGCAGAATAAGCGATATAATGGACAACCTTTAGCCGCGTTAATCAGGGGTCCTTATTTACAGGTGGCAACAAGCAACAGTATCATTGTTCGCTGGCGGACTGATACCTGGGCAAGAAGTCGTGTACGATATGGCACAGAGCCGGGTAAGCTAACCTCATTCGCTGATGATTCAGCCCTGGTTACCGAACATGAAGTTCAACTGACGAATCTGGCACCTAAAACAAAATATTATTATTCCATTGGCGGCATCCGCGATACCCTGCAGGGCAATGGAGATAACTTTTTTATGACCTTGCCTCCTACAGGTGAGGAATCTTTATACCGGATCGGTGTATTTGGAGATTGCGGAAATAACTCAACCAACCAGCGCAATGTCAGGGACCAGGTAATTAACTACTTAGGACAAAACTATATGTCTGCATGGATATTGTTAGGCGATAATGCCTACAGGGACGGCGAAGATGCGCAGTACCAGGCAAATTTCTTTAACATTTATAAGAACAATTTGCTGAAGAAGTATCCTTTGTTTCCGGCACCGGGGAATCATGATTACCATGATGTTGAATTTTCGCAGGCCGTAGCGCAGAAAACGCATGAAGTAGCGTACTATCAAAATTTTTCGATGCCCACCAATGGCGAATCCGGTGGCGTGCCATCGCACACAGAAGCGTTTTATTCCTTTGATATTGGAAACGTCCATTTCTTATCCCTCGATTCGTATGGAATGGAAGAAAATGCTACCCGGATGTATGACACCACCGGTCCACAGGTTCAATGGATAAAAAAGGACCTGGAAGCGAATAAAAATAAAGGATGGGTAGTCGCCTATTGGCACCATCCCCCTTACACAATGGGGTCCCATAATTCAGACAAAGAGGATGAATTAGTGAAGATCCGTGAAAATTTTATCAGCATCATTGAGCGCTATGGAGTTGACCTGGTTTTATGTGGCCATAGCCATTTATATGAACGTTCAAAACTTTTAAAGGGCCATTATGGACCCGAAGAAAGTTTTGATTCGACAAAGCAAAACATCAGCAATTCCACGGCATTGTATAACAATACAAAAAATTCTTGTCCCTATATCAAGAATGAAACAAATAAGCAGGGTACGGTGTATGTGGTAAGCGGATCTGCAGGCCAGTTGGGACCTACACAAACTGCCTATCCTCACAATGCAATGGTTTATTCAAACAATACAGAAGGCGGTGCCGTAATGTTAGAGGTTCAGGGAAACCGGCTGGATTTAAAATGGATTTGCGCTGATGGTGAAATCCGGGACAAGTTTACTATGATGAAAAATGTGAACCAGTCCACTAAGCTTAGAATCAAAGAGGGAGAGAAGGTTACCTTGACAGCCTCTTTTGTTGGGAACTATAAGTGGAAGGGAAGGAAAGAAACGGACAGGAGCATTCAAGTCATGCCAAAGATAGGATCAACAACCTATACCGTTCAGGATGAGTACTCTTGTATTCAGGATAAGTTTGAAGTAACCGTTACCCGGTAATCAGACAATTTTTTCTCCTGCTGTGAAGTATTTGTTTAGTTGTTAAAAAATAAGATAGGATTTGTCTAGTATTTTAGGAGCTTCGATTAATGTAACTTGGAACGTTTAAGTAGGAGCCATAGTATATGAAGAAGGTTTTGTCGATAGCGGATATTGCGAGGAAATTAAACATTTCCATTACATCAGTATCGTTTATTTTAAATGGGAAGGCCGAGGAAAAAAGAATTAGCCCGGAACTAGCAAAAAGGGTTTTAAAACTGGTGAATGATGTGGGTTATGTACCTAATCAACTCGCCAAAAGTTTGCGTACTGGCAAAACAAATATCATTGGGTTAATTGTAGAAGATATTTCCAACCCATTTTTTGCAAACGTTGCCCGGTTAATTGAAGAAAACGCCAACGATCGTGGTTATAAAATATTTTATTGTAGTTCAGAAAATAATACCATCAAAACACAGGAGCTTATCAAGGTTTTCAGGGAGCGGCAAGTGGATGGCTATATTATTACGCCTGCAGCTGGTATCGAAAAAGATATAGTGTCATTGCTGAATAACCAAGCAAAAGTTGTTTTATTTGACCGGTACCTGCCATCTATTAATACAAGTTATGTGATTGTTGATAACATGGGTGGCTCGTATAAAGCAATGACACACCTAATCCAGCAAGGGTTTAAAAATATTGGCATTGTTACGCTCAAATCAGATCAAACGCAAATGCAAAAGCGGTTGGAGGGATATACCCTGGCCATGGAGGAGCATGGTTTAAAACTTTGCATTAAGAAAATTAAATTTCATGATAGTACAGAAAATATTATAGACGAGATCAAGGATTTTATTAGCAAGAATATAAAACTCGATGCTATATTTTTTGCTACAAACTACCTCGGTGTGGCCGGATTGGAAGCGATTAAACAGTTAAATATTTCCATCACTTCTGACTTGGGAGTATTATCTTTTGACGATCATGATTTGTTTCGGCTTTACTCTCCATCTATTAGTGTTCTGGCACAGCCTATTGAAGAAATGTCGGAAAATCTCATTAATATTTTATTGGATCATTTGGATGAAGAAAAAGAGAGTGTAAAGCAAATTATGCTTTCACCCAAACTAATTCTCAGAGAATCCACTCAGAGATAAATGTTTAATCGGCTTTGATGAACCCCGTTATTTAGCTCTTGGCTAAATCGCTTTAGTTAGGTAAATTTGAAGAAGACGGCCCCCAGGTGATGTGGTTTTTCTAGGTTCAGATCTTTATGTACCCCTTTCATTCTTAAACTTTCATATGAGTAATGCGATTATAATTGGTGTTGATATTGGCGGCTCTCACATAACTGCTGGGGCGATAGATATAGAAAATCAATACCTGCTAAGGCACAGCCTTAAGCGAAATTTTGTTGATGCCAATGCTGGTGTGTCAGAAATTATAGATGTCTGGGGAAGCACCATTTCAGCTGTAATGCAAACATTGGGATTCAAAACTAAAATTGGCATTGCTATGCCCGGGCCTTTTGAATATTCCTCAGGTATTTCAAAAATGCGAAATCAAAATAAGTTTGATGCATTATACGGACTAAACGTAGGTAATTTATTAGCAGATCAACTAAAGATTTGCCCTAGTTCTATCCAGTTTTTAAATGATGCTACCTGCTTTTTAAGGGGAGAGCATTTTTGTGGTGCGGCCGTCAATTATCAATCAGTGGTAGGTGTAACATTAGGCACTGGTTTAGGCACCTGTTATTTAAAAGAAGGTAAGGTGGAAGATGCTAACAGGTGGTGTTTCCCTTTTTATGATTCTATTGCGGAAGAATATTTATCTACGCGATGGTTTATGAAAAGACATGAAGAACTCAGTGGCCTCCAATTGAATGATGTACAGGATCTGGCGAACTTGCATACACCGGAAGCTCTAAAAGTATTTACTGAGTTTGGTCAGAATCTGGGTGTTTTCCTGGCTCAATTTAGCCAAGCCCATGAGGCAGAGCTGATCGTATTAGGAGGCAATATAGCCAAAGCAGAAAAGCTCTTTTTGCCTGATACTATCAAAGTTTTATCAGATTGCTATAAAGCGGTTCCTGTAATCAATTCGTATTTGGGAGAAGAGGCTTCCTTGATTGGCGCGGCCAGTTGCTGGCAAGCTCAATTAGCTTTGGCCATAAATGATACAAATTGAAGCAATTTTAAATTCATAATAATACAGCAAGGAATTTTAGTTGACTCCCCTGTCAATAACGTGTTTATAACCAGATGAATCCACTTCGAACATATGTGGCGGTGATATCTTGTGGCTTGGCCCCACCAGGTGTTTTGTGTCAGTCTGTGTTACTTTGTAGGGTCTATCCCATAATTTCAGGTTTACTTTACGATAACATGCCACTGAATTGAGCTATCCTGTGCCTTTCCTGTTATTGAAAGAAACAAGTGACTAACATAGTGAAGCAAATATTTTTATAACATTTGTTTTTATGGCAAAACTTTAAAAATAACATGGCGGGGTTAAGCTTGCCTTTCTATCGGCAATTCTTTTCCTTGCCTTACGTTTCTGTACTACTGTAGGTTCTTTTAAGTATGAACAAAGCGTTGTTGGTGAAGAATGTACAACAGCAGGATGGTAAGTTTTATAATAGATGGTAATAAAAGCCAAATAGGTATTCTGCCGATGAACGAAATGCGACGCAACGATGATTAATCGGAGTTGCGTCAGTTTGTGCCAAAAAAATCCTACACCGATGCTTCG
>JAQBNN010000187.1 GCA_028288505.1 Segetibacter sp.
AATCATAAGGCTCCGTCCCTTTCCTGACAGATAACGGCTTGCCTTCCTTAAATACCTTACCAAGTACTTCTTTCATAATAGTTCCAGTTTTAGTCTTTTAAACTGTAAACTATTTTAGGACAAGACACGTTTTGCAGCGCCTGGCTGTTTGAGGGTGTGGTTAGGCTATACTTTTTCACAGTTTCCTCCCTTTTAGTACGCAAGATCATTTGTAAAGATTCTATATGAAGACTTTTTTTCACACTAAGGAAAATGTGTAGTAAAAGGTTACCCGAAATTTGTAGATGTTTAAAACCTTGTCGTTTCTATTGATGGCCATTTTACACAAAAATTTACTGGTATTTTAATTGCCCGTTGGTGATTATTAACCAAATCCTGACTGCCACAATTTCACCAAAAAACAAATACAATGGCTACAGCAAATAATAGCAAAAAAGGTTATGCACTTATAACGGGAGGGAGCAGCGGCATTGGTTACGAACTGGCAAAATTATTTGCTGAAAATGGCTACAACCTGGTATTGGTAGCACGAACAATGCAAGACTTGCAGCAAAGGGCATCCGAGTTAACACAGCAATATAACATACAGGTTACGCCTATTGCTAAAGATCTATTTAACCCGGATGCTGCTAGGGAGTTATATAACCAGGTTATACAACAGGGCATAACTATCGAAGTATTAGTAAACGATGCAGGACAAGGGCAATACGGGCTTTTCGTAGAGCAGGATATTAACCGTTTGTTGGAGATCATACAACTGAATGTTACATCGCTTACAATACTAACGCATCTTTTCTTAAAAGATATGGTAGCACGTAATGAAGGCAAGGTATTGCAACTCGCATCCATTGCATCAGAGTTGCCGGGGCCATGGCAGGCATTGTACCACGCAACGAAGGCGTATGTGTTACACCTTACCGATTCGCTAATAAACGAGTTGAAAGATACTGGTGTTACGCTTACTGCATTGCAGCCGGGCGCAACCGATACCGACTTCTTTAATAAGGCAGACATGCAGTCTTCTAAGATCCTTGATACTAAGTTATCTGATCCTGCAAAGGTGGCGAAGGATGGTTACCAGGCTTTAATGAAAGGAGATGACAAGATAGTTTCAGGATTAAAGAATAAAGCGATGGTGGGTATGAGTAACATGATACAGGACACCCTAGTGGCAGAGCAAATGAATAAAATGCAGGAACCGAAAGATCAATAGGGATAAGCGAGAGGCAGCTAAATAATGTTGTTTATCTAATTTTTCCGCAGGGTTTTATTTCGTCGTTTTTACGTGAAACGGAAATTAAAGAAAGGAACGATAACAGTCCGTTCCTTTCTTTCTTCTACGTTTAAGGTCTCGGTACTACTATAGTTGGAAGGGAGTTTTTCGTGCGTATATTGTTTAAATGCTCGAACATTCATCGAAATATCCAATTTATTTATAAACTATAGCTTCCGTCTCTTTAAGTAGATAACCTTCTTATTGCTGAAGCCGTTTCCTGATTGCTTCGAAGTGATAGTGGAGGTCTCTTTATATGCGGAGAAGTCATGGTAAAATGACTTAATCTTATCGTCGTTGATGTATCTTGACGATACAACCTGTGTTAGTGATCGTATCACTGGGGATTCTTTCAGCTTTGCTATTATAAACGTTAATAATAAAAAGTAGTAGTGAAATTCTGGTAGGCACTTTCAAGATGAACCTGGTAAGATTAATAATTGGTAAATAAAGGCTGCTGCCGAGAGCAACATAATAGGCATTTGTCGTATTGCCATTAGCATGCCTCCTGATCATTTTTTTATGCTCCTGGGCGGTTCTGTTTACTTTTTCGCTTAAAGGATTCTTGTTGATGTCCTTTACTTTGAGCTGACTTAGGAATAGCTCTTCGTAAAAAGGGGCGGGGTTATAAGGATTTAGTTTGCTGGCATAAACGTTTTCTAACACATAGATCTTACCCTGCGCCAATAAGCTAGACACAACAAATACCAGTAATAAAAACAATAAAACCTTATGCATAGATCTTAAATATAAGCAAATTCTATTATGATGCTTTATGGGTAAAACCACTTTATTACTATTACCTTTTGTTTCGTTTGCAATCTCTACTAAAAGGTGAAGTTGGGTTTGCTGCAATAAGCACAGGGGTACAAGAGTGCGACGCAACGATGCTAAATTGTACTACAAAAGATTGTACCCAACAATCTCTCCCTGTGTGTTACCCTGTTTATAAAACAGCAACAGAAATATAAAACAATCATGAATAGCGTTCTGAAATAATGCAAGACTTATTTTTACCCTTTATGACACAGCTACCATCATTGTTACAACCGGGAGAGTTTCTTAAAGCTCTATTTAATGCACTGCCAGGCAGTAGTATTCTTCTCGAAAATAATGCGCCACGTTATACCATTTTAGCTGCTACTAAACAGTACGTAAAAGATAGCGGTAAAAAGGAGGAGCAACTGGTGGGTAAAGGTATTTTTGAGGCTTTCCCCTCGAACCCTGATGATTTAAATGATACAGGGGCAATAGACCTAAGAACATCTTTTGAGCAAGTGTTGCATTTTAAGGAAGCCCACTATTTAAATGCCCAACGTTATGACGTAACAGATGATAGTGGCAGTTTCTCTGAGAAGTATTGGAGATCGAGCAACAAGCCAGTGCTTACATCGAACGGCGAGGTTGCTTACATTTTGCATACAGCAGAGGACATAACGGAACAGGTAAAAGTGAAACGGCAGGAAGAAAAGATAAAAGGGATGGAGAAAGTCCATAACCTTTTGATGCAGGTACCTGCTGTTATTGGCATAACAAGAGGGGATGACCATATTCTTGAAATTGCTAATGAAAGTGCATTGAAGCTTTGGGGTAAGGAAGCCGATATTATTGGTAAACCGCTTCCCGATACCCTACCTGAATTGAAGGACCAGGGTATTTTTGAGTTGTTTGATGAGGTTCGACAATCGGGTAAGCCTCATTTTGGTACCGGAGTGCCCGTTAAGACCTATAGGACAGGTGGAGAAGAGGTGCGGTACTTTGATTTTGTTTACCAGCCTTACTTTGATGAAGATGTCGGAAAGGCCGTAGGCGTGTTTACGATGAGCTACGATGTGACGGAAATGGTGGTGGCCAAAAGAAAAATAGAAGAAGCCCGAAGAGAGTCTGAAAAGCAGGAGCGACTTTATGAAACGATAAACAATAGTTTCCCCGACCTTATTTACGTATTTGACCTTCAGTACAAATTCACTTATGCTAATAAAGCACTTCTCACAATGTGGGGTAGTACGTGGGAGCAGTCAATTGGGAAAAGTTTATTGGAAAATGGTTACGAGCCGTGGCACGCCACAATGCATGAGAAGGAGATAGACCAGGTAGTTGCTACTAAGTTGCCTATACGAGGTGAAGTGTCTTTTCGGCATGCTACATATGGCACGCGGGTGTACGATTATATTTTTGTGCCGGTAATTAACGAAAACGGGGAAGTGGAAGCTGTGGCTGGTACTACCCGAGATATTACAGATATTAAGCAGGCACAACAAACCATTAAAGAAAGCGAAGAACGTTTTCGCAACCTGGCCGATGAAAGCCCCATGTTCGTGTTTATTATTGATGCTGATCCGATGGCACCAGTAATGTATTGGAACAAAACTTGGCTTTCTTATACCGGGCAATCAATGGAGGAAGCGCTAGGCCGGGCCTGGGACGGCATAATACATCGTGACGACGTGGCTGTTGTGATGGAACATTATGCTCCTGCTTTCCAAAATAAGCAGTCTTATTTTATCCGAGCCGTTAGGGTGAAGCGACACGACGGTATTTATCGCTGGCATACCTTCAAAGGCAATCCACTGTATTCTGCCAACGGGGAGTTTAATGGATATATAGGTGTAGGTTTTGATATACACGAACAGAAGCTGGGCGAAGAAATTATTAAACGAAGCGAGGCTGAGTTACAGATAAAGGTTGCTGAGCGTACACTTGAGTTGGAGACCCAAAAAAACCTTTTTGATAACATACTGAAGAACTCTTCGAATGGCATTTCTGTTACCGAAATGATGAGGGATGAAAGCGGTAATATAATTGATGCAAGAACGATATTAGCAAATGAAGCTGCTATTAAAAATATTGGACTGCCGGAAGAAGTGTTCCTCTCGAAGACAGTGCTTGAATTGGATCCAAACATCTTTGAATCAGCTTATGGCCAGACCTGTTTAAAAACTTTGAAAACAGGCGAGCCAGCATTGAGTCAATATTTCATGGAGATAACAGGCAGGTGGCAGGAGCTTACCATTTCTAAGATGGATGAAGACCACCTGATTCATATTTTTACCGATGTTACGCCTATTAAAGAGGCGCAGTTACGGTTAGAAAAAACAATCGAAGATCTTAAGCGTTCGAACAGTAATCTAGAACAGTTTGCTTATGCTGCTTCTCATGACCTGAAAGAGCCTATTCGTAAGATAACAATCTTCTCAGATCGATTAAAAGAGCGACTACTACAACGGCTCGATGCAGAAGAGCTGCGGTATTTTGATCGTATGGAGGGCGCCGTAGGCAGGATGGGAACACTTGTAGATGACCTGCTTGATTATTCACAAGCTACAAATGGTATTAGTAACGTTCAAGAGATTAACCTGAATAAAAAAGTTCAGTTGGTATTGGGCGACCTTGAGCTGGAGATAAACGACAGGAAGGCTAGTATAATTGTAGATGCATTGCCTACTATTTATGGCAACAAGCGCCAGTTGCAACAGTTGTTTCATAACCTTATTGGCAATGCCTTGAAGTATTCTAGACCTGGTGCTGTTACTGAAGTGCGTATTACAGCAAGGACAGTGAAGGGACGAGAGTTTGAAACGATATTACCCGTTGAACAAATAGATAAACAATTTTATCTGCTTGAAATACAGGATAACGGCATAGGTTTCGATCCGATGCATGCCGAACGTATTTTTAATGTTTTCACAAGGTTGCACGGTAATTCTGAGTATCGCGGAACTGGGGTTGGCCTTGCCATTGTAAGGAAGGTAGTGGAAAACCATAAAGGCTTTATATGGGCCGAGAGTAAACCGGGGGAGGGGGCTACATTCAGGGTTTTACTGCCTGCAGCGTCAGTTTTATAATAACTCACATCACATCTTCATTGTGAGGTTAAGGGGCCGGGAGTTTTAACATGCTTGCACTGACAAAGGCTCTATTCAATGAGTGTACCTTTGTTGTCCTCCGTCAACCAGAACTTTGATTTGGGACCACCCAGTCAACAGTTCTGGTTGGAAGTGGTTTTAGGGGAACTTGCTGAAAATGAAACATGTGTAACCTTTAAACAGAAAATTAAAGATTTCTGTGGAATGCAGCAAACCAGGAAAGTTTATTCCGAGAGAAAAACAAAGAACATATAGACAGGCAAGAAAACGAGCTGAAGAAAATGAAATAAGATTACGCGTGGCTTCCGTTAAAATCAAAATGAGCTACTTGTTTTCTTAATATAAAAACTATGTCAAAAAAGGCTACTTCAAAAAGCGAGTTAACACCCCCACAACGTGTAGAATTACTGGGAGTTTTAAAGGCACGATTTGAGAAAACATGACCCGCCATAAAGGTCTAGGTTGGAGTACAATACAAGCAAAACTAAGGACTAATAATGAAAAAATCTGGTCACTTAATCAAATGGAAATAACTGGTGGTGAGCCTGATGTAGTTGAGCAGGATAAAAAGACGGGTAAATACATTTTTTATGATTGCTCGCCGGAAAGCCCGAAATGAAGAACAATACCGGGAGTTGCAGCAACATGGAAAGTATGATACTAAAACATCTAGCTGGGTAAAGACTCCTGCTGATATAAGAAAGCTCGATGGCGCACTTTTTTGTGATTGCCGCTAGGGCCATGTCTTCTTGTATCATAATAGTGCAGAATCTTACTATGGCGCCAGGGGCTTTCGAGGTTGGCTAGGAGTTTTAAATTTTTAAACTCCTTTGAGTAGCGGAGACTTTACTACCTTTTTTTTCTCTGTATAAAACATATTGCAAATAAAACCTGTATACCTA
Organism: Segetibacter sp.; assembly: GCA_028288505.1. Lineage (GTDB taxonomy): Bacteria > Bacteroidota > Bacteroidia > Chitinophagales > Chitinophagaceae > Segetibacter. The sequence continues at coordinate 6,042 of JAQBNN010000187.1, forward strand.
TTTTAGGTTTAAACTATATCTACAAGTACAAGTGAGTGACACAACCATGTAATATTAATAAACTACTGCTGGTAAACAAGATACTATTATTACAAAGTATAGCTATATTAATATTGTTCCTTCTCGTTTGGAAAATCACTGCTTTTTACATCGGTTATGTATTGCTTTACGGCGGTAGTAATTTGCTCAGCCATGTTTAAGTATGTGCGCAAGAAGCGCGGTTTAAATTCTGTATTTATACCAAGCATATCGTGCATAACCAACACTTGTCCATCGCAATTAACGCCGGCACCAATACCGATTGTTGGAATAACAAGACTTGCAGAAACTTCCTTAGCCAGTACTGCAGGAATCTTCTCGAGCACAATACCAAAGCAGCCCACTTCTTCTAAAAGCTTTGCATCAGCTCTCAGCTTATTGGCTTCCATTTCTTCTTTAGCTCGTACATTATAGGTGCCAAATTTATAAATAGATTGTGGCGTTAATCCAAGATGACCCATTACAGGTATGCCTGCACTAACAATGCGTTTCACACTTTCTACCACCTCTTCACCACCTTCAAGCTTAAGAGCATGTGCACCTGTTTCTTTCATAATTCTTATAGCGGAAGCAAGGGCAATTTCGCTGTTACTTTGGTACGACCCGAAAGGAAGATCGACCACAACAAGAGAACGGTTAACGCCTCTTATAACCGACGATGCATGATAGATCATTTGATCTAACGTAATTGGCAAAGTTGTTTCGTGACCAGCCATTACATTGCTGGCGCTATCACCAACCAGTATCACATCAATACCTGCCTGGTCGAATAACTTGGCAAACGAAAAATCGTATGCCGTTATCATTGATATTTTCTCACTCTGGTTCTTAAGCTTTTGAAGCGTGTGAGTTGTAACTTTTTTTATTTCTTTGTTTACAGACATCTCGTTGTTTGAAGGATTGTAAGATTGAAGGTTATTTCTTTTTTAGCTGGCTGTAAAGATGCTGTACTAAGCCATCAGCTAATCCGATCTTTGGAACATAAATCTCATCGGCATCAGCCCACCGCATTACGTTGGTATAGATTTGTAGCGCTGGTACAATTACATCTGCTCTATCTTCTTTAAGCTTGTAGAGATTTATTCTTTCCTGTAATGTAACGTTGCTTAACTCTTTGTAATAATCTTTAAGTAGGTCGAGGGTTAGTGGCTTTCCATCTTTGCGCTTACTAAGCGAAAAGATTTTATTGATGTTACCACCCGATCCAATTGCTGTTATTTTTTTAAAACCTTTTATCTTGTTTTTAAGAAAGTCTTTCATCTCGTTCCACTTGCTTTCGTCCACCAGGTTTTTGAGTAACCTGATCGTTCCGATATTAAACGACTGCTTGAAAACTAAGTCACCCTCCGCAAAAAAAGTAAGCTCGGTACTGCCACCGCCAACATCAATGTAAAGATAGCTGTGGTCATTGTCCATGTTCTCTGCAACATGGTTTTCATATATTACGGACGCTTCTAAATCGCCGCTTATAATTTCAATTGAGATGCCTGTTTCTTTTCTTACCTGCTCTATTATCTCATTACTGTTAATTGCATCTCTCATGGCGCTTGTAGCACAAGCCATCAGGTGCTTAACCTCGTACACCTCGCATAAAAAATGATAGGCCTTCATGGTGTTTAAAATCATCGCCCTGCGATGAGGGGAAATTACCCCATTTTCGAAAACATCCATACCCAGGCGTAAAGGCACACGTATAAGATCAATTTTATTGAAGACAGGTTTTCCCCCACCATTTTCTGTAACATCCGATATTAATAATCGTGCAGCATTACTTCCTATATCAATTGCAGCTAATCTCACTTTAGTTCTATTTTGTAATTAAAGATGATGGCAGGTTATCGTATACTGGTGTGCTATGTCTGTGCATCAAAAACTCATCCAACCATTTAGAAGCAAAGATTGTTTAAAGCTTACGAATTTGCTCAATTATTCCTGTAGTAGAAAAACCGGGGACAATAGGATTGATGACTACCTTTCCTCCATTTTCAGTTACTTCTTTGGCTCCTTCTATTTGTTCTATGGTGTAATCACCTCCTTTCACCATAACATCGGGCATAATTGCCTTTACTATTGCAAGGGGTGTATCTTCTTCAAACAGTACAACAGCGTCTACAATAGCCAGGCTTGCCATTAGTAATGCACGGCTTCCTTCGTTGTTTACCGGTCGTTCAGGCCCCTTTAGTCTTTTTACACTTGCATCGCTGTTTAATCCAACAATTAAATAGTCTCCCTCACTTGCCGCTTGCGATAAAGATGCTATATGACCTACGTGCAATATATCAAAACAGCCATTGGTAAAAACAATTGACTTCTCCAGGAACCTTAGCTTTTTAACTTCTTTCAGCAACTGTGGAAGAGTGAAAATTTTATTGGGTATCAGGTCTGCTTTTCTCATTAACTGTTTTCTTTTTATTGTAATAGGGTAGAAGGGTTAAAGAGATGAAACCCATTATAATGATGATTAGGAATTGGGCAAACCACTGCAAAGTACCGTTTGCAAAACCAAGTTCAAAGGGGATGCCGTTGAGCACCAAGATATTTGCCATAAATAAAGCATAGGCACCAATGCCTCCAGGCGTAATTATCATCCCAATGCTTGCGAACGCTAATGAACTTACAGCCACATTTATACTTAAACCTGATGTGCCTAGTGTGCCATAAAATCCAACCCATGTACCAATCAGGTACATCGCCCATATGCCTATTGAACTCGCAAAAAATGCTGTTTTATTTTTTACATGTCGTACGCTTAATATTCCTTCTAAAATTCCCTTAGCAGTTTTTCTTATTAGTTGAACGAGCTTTATATGTTGGAACTTTTTAAAGACAAACCGAAGAACCAGTATTACGGCAACAACAATTATGGATATATATATTAAAAGTTCCCACGAAATACTATCGCCCTTACCCCTTAACAATTGGCTTATGGTTTTGCTGCCATAATCAGCAATAATTTCGTATTGAACAAGCAAGGCTAAGATGAAACAGATCAAAAGAGATACAACATCAAAAGCACGTTCTGCTACAATAGTTCCTACAAGTTTATCTGCTGGTATTTTTTCGTATTTGGCAAGTATGGTACATTTTAAAACTTCACCAAGGCGGGGTATTGCAAGGTTGGCAAAGTAGCCAATCATTACAGCAAAAAAAGTATTGGCAAACGAAGGGTTATAGCCGAGAGGTTGCATTAAAATCTTCCACCTGTAAGATCTTAATAAGTGGCTTATCATAAGAATAAAAAACACAGGCCCAATAAGCCAGTAACGTGCAGTGGAAAATGCTTTCTTAAAGTCCGCCCATTTTTCATCGGGTATTTGGCTAAAACTCCACCAAACAAGAAAAACACCTAACCCAAGGAAAAGCAGATATTTGAATATGTTAAGTATTCTCCGTTTTAGCATATTTTAAAAGTAGCGTAAGAAGCTGATTAAAATTCTTTGGCACCAACACATGTTTTACATAGCATCATCGTTGCGTCGCAATCACTTTTACTGTAAACCAATTGTCATCTTTAGTAAGCTATTACAATAACAACTTTAAAATTATATATGTTCTTATGAGGCTAACTATTGTAAGGCCGATGAACAATGGTTTGCCGTACAAGTGAGTGACACAACGATGTTGATAGAAGCTATAATGCTTGTCACAAAAAAATAAGTTTAAATGTTAACGAAAAAAAATAATTAGCGTACATCCCTCACAGGAAATACGAGATGCAAATGTAACGAGACGAGATTGAAGAAAACCTAGGGCTTAACAACCATATTATCTATAAGCCTAATGCCCCCAATGAAGGCAGCTATTAACGCAACAATTTTATTATTGCTATTACTTTCATTAACAGGTTTAAGTGTTGTTCCATTTACTATTGATACATAATCTACCGCATCAAAGCCATGAGACTTTAAAAAGCGAGCAGCATCCTCTTCAAGTTGTGCTGGTAATTTTTCTCCATAATGTTCTTTTATGTAATTGAGAGCTGAATAAATAGCAGTAGCTTTTTGTTTATCGTCTTGCCCCAGCCGGCTATTTCTACTGCTCATTGCAAGGCCTTTGGCTTCACGTATTGTATTACCAAGAACAAGTTCAATGGGAAGTTCCAACAGGTTAATCAGCCTTTGAATAACCATGCACTGCTGGTAATCCTTTTGGCCCAAAAAAGTTTTATCAGGCTTAACAATATTAAGCAATCGGTCAACTACCTTGCATACTCCCTGGAAGTGTCCCGGGCGATATTTTCCCTCCAGTAAATTTTCAAGATCACTAAGATCATAATGTTTAACAGCTTTAACGCCGCCAGGATAAATCTCACTAACTGATGGAAGAAAAACAACATCACATTTTTTTGCTTCCAGTAAATGAAGATCGTTAGGAACAGTTACAGGATATTTTTCAAAATCCTTTGGATCGTTGAATTGGGTTGGATTAACAAAAATGCTACAGACAGTTATATCACAATTTTGTTTTGAAAGCTCGATCAAAGATAGGTGCCCCTCATGCAAAGCACCCATAGTAGGAACAAGGCCAATGGTTTTCCCGAGCTTCTTTTGTTCTATTAAATATTCAGTTACACTTTCAGCTTTTTTGTAAAGTATCATCTGTTAGGGGTTTATGACAGCCAAACGCTTATCCGCTCTCATTTTAAATTAATTTTAGTAACTTCGCACACTCTTTTTTATAAGGGTACAACTGTAAAACCTTTTGGAATAATGTCAACAAAGAAAAGAATTTTATTTATTGCTAATGAAATGTCACCCTACATTGAGTTGACTGAGTTTGCGGAAATAGTAAATAAACTGGCAATTAAAAGTAATGATACTGGCTTAGAAGTAAGATGTATTATGCCAAGGTTTGGAACTATTAATGAAAGGAGACATCGCTTACATGAAGTGGTTCGTCTTTCAGGAATTAATGTTACTGTTGATAATGATGATTATCCTTTACAAATTAAAGTAGCATCGTTACCCAATGCCCGCTTGCAGGTTTACTTTCTTGACAACGAAGACTTTTTTAAGCGCAAATTCGTGTTTAATGATGAGAAAGAAACTTTTTATGATGACAACGCCTTACGCACAATTTTTTTTAGCAAAGGCGCTCTTGAAACTGTAAAGAAATTTGGTTGGCCTCCTGACATTATTCATTGTAGTGGATGGATGACTGGCTTAGTTCCACTTTACTTAAAGACTGTTTACAAGAAAGAACCTGTGTTTGCTCATAGCAAAGTGATTTATACAATTGGCAGTACCACCTTTGAAGAAAAGCTGGGAGAGGACTTTGCAAAAAAAGCTATTATTCATAACAGCTTGAAGGAAAAAGATCTTGATATTTTTAAAGACGCTACTAACCTCGCACTTCAAAGGGGTGGTGCTACTTACGCTGATGCCATAACTTTTGGAGCAGAAAATGTAGACAAAAAACTCGTTGATGAATTCTCAAAAATCAAAGGTAAGAAGGTAGTTCCTTTCAAGGGATATGATACTGATTTAACAGAGTATTTAGAATTGTATAACGACCTTGCGAGCAAGTAAAATTCCACCCTTTTTAATCTTAAATAAACAGATGCGTAAGCTTTACCTGTTAGCTATTTCTATTATTTTATTTGCTTCCGCTTGTACTAAAATTGAATCGTCAAATATTGGAGGTGGTCTAATTCCTCCTATTGATGGCGTAAATACTTTTGACACTTCTCTTGAAGTAATCACCTCAAGTTTTACGGAAGATCAAAATGCAACAAGAGTTTATAAAACCGACGATCATGTTATTGGCACCATCAGTAACGATCCTCTTTTTGGAACAACACGCGCTTCTGCTTTCTTTGAATTGAAGCCAACTTTTTATAAGTATTATTTACAGGGAACGGCTCCAAATAGAAACGTTGACTCTGCTGTTTTGATTTTAAGTTACAAAGGCTCTTACGGGGACTCTAATATTTTACAGAACTTCAGAGTATTTGAAATCAACCAAAATAATAAATTACAATACGACAGTGCTTATGCCACTTCAGTAAATCCCCTTTATTATGGTACTGAATTAGGTAGTGCGTCCATTAATATTAAAACGCTTGATGACTCCATTCGGGGACGATTTGAAGAAGCAAAAAATCAAATTCGTATTCGTTTATCACAAACATTTGCTGCTAGATTAATTAAAACATACGACTCTGCTGCTACCGGGAATAACCAGTATGTAAACGACTCTATTTTTAGAAGTAATTTTGCAGGTTTTGCAGTAGTTCCTGATCAAGGAGTTGGCAATGCATTAATTAGGATAAACTTATTAGATACAAACACAAAACTTGCTCTTTACTATAATTATCAACCAACAGATCCATCTTTAAAACGTGATACAACAGTAAGCTACTTCAGGTTCAGAACAGGATCAGCGGATATTAGAGAAACAAGTGGAAGTGCTAATAGAATAGAGCGCAACTATAATGGAAGCCAGTTTGCTCGTTTTAACAACGTTAATAATGTAGAGAAAAACGATAGTGTTGTTTTTGTTCAAACTTCACCTGGTGCTTATGTACGTGTACGTGTACCTGGATTGGCGGGACTGCCAAATATGCTCGTTCATAGGGCAGAGTTAATTGCAGATCAGTATCCTGTTGATGATCCAATATCAGAAAAACTGCCGGCTCCCCGCTTCTTATTACTTTCAGGGTTCGACAGTGTAAAAAAACAAATGGTTAACATAAGGAATGACTTTGAAATAAGCCAGAATGTTATTAACTACGAATCTTTTGGCGGTTTCCTTTTTAGTAGAACATTACCTGCTCCTTACAATTTAGTTTCTGCCTATAATTTCAATATTACCAGGTACGTTCAGGGAATTGCTACCAGAAAGGACTCTAGCTTCGTCCTTCGCTTATCTGCTCCTTCAAATGATTCACTAAAATATTCACCACCTTATCCTGCCTCAGGTTCAGCAATGTTTTACTTCTCCCCTAACAGTGCAAATAATGTTGCTGAAGGCAGAGTAAGATTATTTGGAGGAGGATTTAGCGACAAACGTTACCGAATGAGGATCCGGATAATCTATTCGAAGATTTAATGGAGTATGTTACCCACGACCTTATATTTGCACCAATTTTAAAAAACTCTACTGTTTATGCCTTATTTATTCACTTCTGAAAGTGTATCAGAAGGACACCCGGATAAAGTTGCTGACCAAATTAGTGATGCCCTTATAGATCATTTTCTTGCTTTCGATCCTGAAAGTAAGGTGGCCTGTGAAACGCTCGTAACAACAGGCCAGGTTGTATTAGCAGGCGAAGTAAAAAGTAAAGCATATTTAGATGTTCAGGAAATTGCCCGTAATGTTATTCGCCGCATTGGTTATACCAAGAGCGAGTATATGTTTGAAGCAAATAGTTGCGGAATTCTTTCAGCCATTCACGAACAATCAAGCGATATTAACCAGGGTGTAGACAAAAAGAATAAAGAAGAGCAAGGTGCTGGTGACCAGGGAATGATGTTCGGCTATGCTACAAACGAGACTGAAGATTACATGCCCTTAGCACTTGATCTTGCGCATAAACTTTTAATAGAACTTGCAGCATTAAGAAGAGAGTTAAAAGATATTCCTTACCTACGTCCCGATGCTAAAAGCCAGGTTACATTAGAATATGATGATAACAACAAACCGGTAAGAATAGAGGCTATCGTTGTTTCAACACAACACGATGATTTTGATACTGAGGAAGCAATGGGTGCTAAGATCAGGGAAGATATTATTAAAATACTTATTCCCAGGGTTAAAAGTAAGTATACTAAATATGCTCACCTTTTTAACGACGGTATTAAATACCACATTAACCCAACAGGTAAGTTTGTTATAGGTGGACCACATGGCGATACTGGTTTAACCGGTCGTAAGATTATTGTTGATACTTACGGTGGTAAAGGTGCGCATGGTGGTGGTGCGTTCAGTGGTAAAGATCCAAGTAAAGTTGACAGGTCTGCTGCATACGCAACTCGTCACATTGCAAAAAATCTTGTAGCTGCTGGTGTTTGCGAAGAAGTATTGGTACAGGTGTCTTACGCCATAGGTGTAGCACAACCAACAAGTATTAATGTAAATACTTATGGCACTGCTAAGGTTAATATGAAAGATGGCGAGATAGCTAAGATCGTTGAAGGTATTTTTGATATGCGTCCTTACTTTATTGAGCAGAGCTTAAAAATGAGAACACCAATTTACAGCGAGACTGCAGCCTACGGCCACATGGGTCGTAAGCCTGAAGTTAAGGTTAAAGAATTCCTTTTGCCTTGGGGTGAAAAAAAATCAATAGAAGTTGAGTTGTTTACCTGGGAAAAATTAGATTATGTATCAAAAGTAAAAGAAGCTTTTGCATTGTAAATAAGAACAAAAACTTTAAAGCCCCTGACGAAGTCAGGGGCTTTAAAGTTTATAAGTATATGAACGAGCAACGTAATCCCTGGACAGTATTAGCAGCTAAAGAGGTATATAATAACCCCTGGATAAGCCTTACCGAATATGATGTACTAAATCCAAAAGGTGGTAAAGGCATTTATGGTAAAGTACATTTTAAAAATGTTGCTATAGCCATTATCGCTTTAGATGAAGACCTTAATACTTACCTCGTTGGTCAATATCGGTTTACCATAAATAATTACAGTTGGGAAATTCCTGAAGGTGGCGGACCATTGAATACCGACGTATTAGAATCAGCAAAAAGGGAGTTGAAGGAGGAAACCGGCCTTGTTGCGAGGAGTTGGACAAAGGTGTGCGACATGTATTTAAGCAATTCTGTTTCCGATGAAAAGGCAGTGATTTATATAGCTA
>JAQBNN010000190.1 GCA_028288505.1 Segetibacter sp.
GAATATCTAACCACGAATATTAAAATCATGAATAATAAAATGATAAAGAAACTATTAATCACGGGGGCAGCGGTAGTATCCCTTGTCTCGTGTACAAAGGACCTTGATCGCTTCCCAACAAACGATATCACTTCGGCGACTGTGTACAGTACTCCTGCCGGTTATAAACAAGCCCTTGCAAAGGTTTACGGCGCTTTCGCCCTTACCGGAAACCAGGGACCTGCAGGTGCAGGTGATATTCAAGGAATCGACGAAGGCTTTTCCGACTTTTTCAGGCTTTACTGGAATGTGCAGGAGTTACCCACTGATGAAGCTGTTATTGCCTGGAACGATGCAACTATACAGAACTTCCATGCAATGAACTGGGGTTCGAGTGATCCATTCTTGCAAGGATTGTATTACCGTTCTATGTACCAGGTTACGTTGGCAAATGAATTCGTTAAACAGTCTGCACCGGAAAGGGTAAGTGAAAGAGGCATTAGCGGTAATGATGCAATAAACATTGCCACTTATGCTGCTGAAGCAAGATTTATAAGAGCCTATCAGTACGCTAACCTTATGGATCTTTTTGGTAACCCTCCTTTTGCCACAGAGAATAATGCTTTCGGTTCTATTCCAACCCAAATCCAAAGGAAAGATCTTTTCAATTACGTTGAATCGGAACTAAAAGCACTGGAAGGTATCTTGCCCGCACCAAGGGCAAATGAATACGGACGTGCAGATAAGGCTGCAGCATGGGCACTACTTGCCCGCATTTATTTAAATGCGCAAGTGTATACAGGAACTGCCCGTTATGCTGACGCAGTTACCTATTCAAAGAAAGTAATTGATGCAGGTTATAGCCTTATTGCTGATTATCGCCACCTCATGTTGGCTGATAATAACCTTAATACCAGTGAGTTTATCCTTACAATAAATTACGATGGTTTAAATACGCAAGGCTACGGCGGAACTACTTACCTTGTTCACGCATCTACTGGTGGTTCCATGGATCCTATTAAGCAGGGCATCCCTAGTGGCGGGTGGTTTGGTTTGCGTACTACAAAAAACCTTCCTGCACTATTTCCTGATGTAAACGGTACTGCAGATAAGAGAGCCCAATTTCATACAAGCGGTCAAAACCTTGAAATAAATGACCTTGGTAATTTTAATGATGGTTATGCAGTAACGAAATATCGTAATGTTACCCGTACAGGTGCTCCGGCTCCACACCTCAATCCAAGCGGAGAATTTGTAGATATTGATATGCCTATTTTTCGTCTTGCCGAGATGTACCTTATTTATGCTGAAGCAACTGTTCGCGGAGGTGGGGGGGAGGCAGGCCTGGCGTTACAATACATAAATGCTCTACGCACAAGAGCATACGGAAATGCTACCGGAAATATCGCCTCTGCTCAGTTAACTGCTGACTTTATCTTAGATGAAAGAGGTCGTGAATTATATTGGGAAGGCTTCCGCCGTACCGATCTTATCCGTTATGGAAGATTTACAACAGGCGCCTACATCTGGCCATGGAAGGGCGGTGTAAAAACAGGACGTGCAGTTGAAGATTATCGTAACGTATACCCGTTACCTGCTTCAGATGTTACTGCCAATCCAAATCTCAAACAAAACACAGGTTATTAATCAAGTCAATTTTTTATATGAAAAAACTTATAAATAAACTTCTTCTTGTTGTCTTAGTTGCAACACTAGCAATTTCCTGCGAGAAGGATGAAGTAAGAACAGTTCTTACTCCCGGCAACGCGCCAACTCTTACGGCTAGTGCTACTACATTAAATCTCCTGCAGGCCAATGCCGCAAACGATGCAATTACACTTAGCTGGACGCCTGCTGAGTACGGCTTTAAAGCTGCTGTAATTTATTCGCTGCAGTTTTCTAAAAAGGGAACGAACTGGGCACCCGCTTCTTCAAGTGAAATGTCACTGGGAACAGCATTGTCAAAAAAGTTTACCGTAGTAGATTTTAACAAAGAGCTCCTAAAGTTTTTACCTGCAAGCCAGGTAAGCGATGTTGATGTAAGAATAAAAGCAGACGTAGCAACAGGGGTAACGCCAGTTTATTCTAACGTTGTTTCGTTGCAGGTAACTCCTTATCGTGATATTATAACGTATACTTTTCCGCAGGCAATAAATCTTGCCGGTAACTTCCAGAACTGGACACCCGCAACAGGACCACAAATTGTGTCAAAAGCAACTAATGGACAGTATGAAGGATTTATTGATTTTGGAACAACAGCTGCTCCCGAGTTTAAAATGGTAAAGGGTAATGATTGGTCAGCAGGAGACTATGGCGGAAGCACCGGTACACTAACTAACGGTGGTGGTAACCTTATGTTGTCAAGTGGAGGTGTACACTTTATAACAGCAAACACCACAACAATGAAATGGACCTCTGCCAAAATAAACAGCTGGGGACTTATAGGCGACGCAATTGCTGTTACAGAATGGAATAGTGATAAGGATATGACCTATAATGCATTAACAAAAACATGGTCGATTACTTTAGACTTAATTGGTGGGAAGAATATTAAGTTCAGGGCTAACGATGCATGGGATATTAACCTTGGCGATGCTGGAAACGATGGTAAACCAGACCTTGGAGTGAATGATAATATTCCTGTGGCAACTTCTGGTAACTACACAGTTACTTTGGATATTCTTATTGGCGGCAACTGGTCGTACACTTTAAAGAAGAATTAAACGAACAGTAATAAAGAGAACAAAAAAACCAGCATGTATGTGCTGGTTTTTTTGTTTATACAAGGAGCCTCCAACTTACCACTTGCTTCTTATGTTGAAAGTACTAAGTATAATTGGCCCGTTGTTCTTTCTAATATTTTTTTGTTACCAGCAGTAGTAATGTAGAGCAGCATTCTTGCGTCGCACTCTTGTACAGTTGATTCAAGAGCAACGATTAAATTTAGCAAGGTTCATTGGTAAAATCTTTTGTTCATTTGTTGTACACTTATTAATGCCTTAACTGCAGCTCGCTTATTTTGCTGCATATTGAACGGGTAGTACAAGTGAGTGACACAACGATGTTTAATAGATTTTCAAATGCTTGTTCACAAAAAAGATTTACTACAATCAACAGGTTTTTAAAGACCGCAACAAACTATAATAATGAGACATTGCACAATTAGTAAAAAGTTTTTTACACCATTATTTATACTATGCCTGTTGCTTTTACAAGAAGAATTAGGAATTGCGCAAAGTAAAAAAGCTGTAAACGAAATTGATGTTTATATAGACAAGCAAGGTGTGCTGCGATATAAAAAAACAAACGCAGAGGCAGCTTTTTTTGGTGTTAATTATACAGTTCCGTTCGCTTATGGTTATCGTTCGCACAAGGCACTTAATGTCGACCTGGAAAAAGCAATTAATAACGATGTCTATCATTTTTCAAGGCTTGGGCTTGATGCATTTCGTGTACATGTGTGGGATACAGAGATCACGGATTCGCTAGGAAATTTATTGGAGAACGAACACCTTCGCTTGTTCGATTATCTTTTATGGAAGTTGAAAGAACGCAACATTAAAATTTTAATTACACCTATTGCTTTCTGGGGCAACGGCTATCCTGAAAGAGATGAAAAGACAAAGGGATTTTCGAGTATATATCCTAAACAGAAGGCGCTTGTAAATGATACAGCAATACTTGCGCAGGAAAATTATTTGCAACAATTCTTTAGGCATGTAAACCCTTACACTAAACTTACTTACGGCAACGATCCTCACGTAATTGCCATGGAAATAAATAATGAACCACATCATAGCGGTCCTAAAGAAAAAGTGACTGAGTATGTTAACCGTATGGCTGCAGCTGTAAGAAGCTCGGGTTGGACAAAACCTGTTTTCTATAACATAAGCGAATCGCCTTCTTATGCTGATGCCGTGGCTAAAGCTAGTGTAGACGGTCATAGCTTTCAATGGTATCCTACAGGTCTTGTTGCAAACAGAACGTTGCAAGGCAATTATCTTCCTAATGTAGATGTTTACAAAATTCCTTTTGG
>JAQBNN010000130.1 GCA_028288505.1 Segetibacter sp.
TGTCACTCACTTGTACTTTTAGTTGTTTGCGCGGCTTTAAAAACGTTATACTATATATGAACTGCGATGTGGATCTATAACCATTTCCTTGGCAGTGTTATGTTCTAACCGCTTTTCTTCTTGCTGCATGAAGAACAAATAGTACAAGAGTGCGACGCAAGTAAAGCAACATTGTAGCAATAAAGCCGGGCTCAAAAAAGATACTACACGTTTATTAATTTAGTCAATTTTAAGTACTTCTTTTGCCTGTTGTATCATGTCGGCATTACCTGTATACTTGCCTTTTTCGTCAGATAATTTTACCACTGCAATCCACTCTTCGTTTTCAGGACATGCTTCGGTAAGCTTGATTACAATGTTCATGGGCTTAAGACCAACATCGTTAGTAAGGTTGGTGCCAATGCCAAAAGACATACCGATTTTGCCCCTGCAGTAATCAGCAATCTTAACCACTTTGTCATAATTCAAAGCGTCGGAGAAGGTGATCGTTTTTGAAAGAGGATCGATGCCAAGACTTTTATAATGACGAATAGTTTTTTCAGCAAACTCAATAGCATCGCTGCTATCGTGCCGCACGCCATCAAACAACTTCGCAAACATTTTATCGAACTGTGTGAAGAAAACTTCGGTGGTATAGGTATCGGAAAGAGCGATGCCAAGATCGCCACGGTAAACATCAACCCAATGCTGCAAGCTCATTGCATTGGCCATTTTAAAACCATACTTAGCCGCATGAAACATGAACCATTCATGTGCATGCGTACCAATTGGTTTCGTTTGATTAACCATAGCAAGATGCACATTGCTGCTGCCGACAAAGCTCTTTCCACCGAATTCTTTTAGTGTTTCCACTACCAGTTTTTGCACCGCATAAGAATGGCGCCTACGGGTTCCAAAATCAGCAACGGTTACATTTAGCTGGTTATATTTTTTGATCTTATCCTGGGTTATACTTTTCACCTTTTCATCATCAACCCGGTGCATATTGTGCAGCTTATAAAACAACTCAGAGATGAGCGCTAACAAAGGTACTTCCCAAAGTATGGTTCTATACCAGTAGCCTTCTATTGTTACTAACACGTTTCCTTCCTCTTGGATAATTGTAACTTCTAAGGGATCGTAACAGTACCCTTGTAAAAAATCGAGGTAAGTTGGTTGCAGGTAAGGGCATGTTGCTGCTAAGTAATACTTCTCATCCCTGGTCAATTTCAATGCTGCCATTGCATCTACTGCATCTCTTAAAGCTTCTGCAAATCCTGCAGGAAATATGTGCTTGCCACGGTTTATGAACTGGTACCTTGCCTTTGCTTTTGGAAATAAGTTTACTACGCATTGCTGCATGGTAAACTTGTAAAAATCATTATCTAAAATTGAAGGTAAAATAGAAGTTGTTGCAGCCATACTTAAGCATTAATTGTAAACAACTGGAGCGACTAAATACATCTAAAAAAGTGCTATCAATATTGAAAGAAGATCTCTGTAGCTCCATAGCCGAACCTTGAATCGTACTGGTTATAAAAGTTCTTTACTTCTCTCTTCGTTTTTAAGATGTCATGAATTTCATCCTTCAGTTTCCCCTTTCCTACTCCGTGAATAACAATAAGGTTGGGCATGCGATGAGCAACCGCAAGATCATACCACTTCTCAAACTCCTTTAATTGCAGGGTAACAATTTCAAAATTGGTTAGGTTCTTATAGTTGTCAATAATCTTTTCAATATGCAGATCCACTACTGAACGTGCGGGTTCGAGGTGATGCCGTACGTGCTTTGCATCGTAGATCTTAAATCCTTTATTAGCGAGCTTGCTTAAATCGATACCCGAATCTTCAAAAGCCTTGTCAGGGTACTTTTCAACCAACCTATTATTAAGGGATGGAGCATTTTGCGCCTTCAACTCTTCTATCTTCTGAAACAATTGCTTTGGCTTTATCTTGTAATGTGCCTCGCAAAAATCTGCCTTGTATTTCTCTGGCTTCAGCAGCTTAAATTCAAAATCAAATGAAGGGTTGTCATTTAAATCTTCAAACTTCACATCGTGTAAGTAGAAGTCTTTAAAAGCAAGCAGGTCGCTTGTTATTTCAAAATCATTATCACCAAAAAAGTTCAGCTTATAATTAAACTCGTAATCAACATTGGTTCTATTAATCACGTAGACTTTAAATCGCTCTACCAATTCATCGCCAAATTCATCCGTCTCAAATTTTGGAAACAAAGACAACCAAATTCCATCTTCCACCTTCACTTCATCCCTTCGCTTTTCTTTCGGAACCTGGTCTATAAATGTTTTAGCCTTCTTTTCCGGAAACAACTTCTTCTCGGTAAAACGTTTAAAATAGGGGAAATCGATCTGGTCCATGTAGGCAGGAAACTTAACGCCACGCACTTCAATCAAAACCATTTTATCATTCATGATCTCAATCACCTTCCCTTCTTCGTTACTATGCAACACAATTATTTCATCGCCCACCTCGTACTTCATACTTTTCTGTTTAAACGGCAAAAATACAGAGATACCGCCGCGCATCTAAAACTAAAAATCATAAAAGAGAAAGTTCGTGTTCCATATTTTCCCTCGCTTGTTGCTCGTAGGTGTTTTTGAAAATATCGGTATGAAATAAAGAAGGCTTTATCATCAATTTTTTCAACGCCTCAATCCGTCCTGCCTTGTATACGGGGCCGCGATATTGCAAAAACTCCTGCCGTATGTTTTGACGGTAAGCATCGTACTCTTCCCATGGAGCACCGAGAATGGCGAGGTCAAAATCTAAAAAGTAAGAAAGATCATTCTTTAGTTGAAAATCGTCGCTAACCTTATGATCCCTTGTGGCAAGAATAAAACTTTCAACATGACTAATAAGGTCAGAGCGTAGGTTAATTAACTGCAACTGCTCCTTTGCTTTTGCAGCACTTTGCTCTTCGTTATCCGATTTCGAGGTATTAAAAACAAGGTCGTGATAGATGATAGAAAAGGCAACAATAGCTGGTTGTTGTATCTCGGGCAAATGTTCTTCTAATAATTTAAATAGTCGAACAAGGTGATCCATATTGTGATAGTGGCGATCGTCCGCTGTGTAACTTTCAGCGATCTCCTGCCAGAAACTATTCTTTAATTCATCTTTTTTTGAATACGACGTTAGCTGGTCCCATTTCCCTTTCACAATATCTATTGATCTCTCCATTTAATTTCTTTTGTTGGTGAGTGGTACAGCAAAACTTAAACCACATAAGGGCAAATGTAAAATCTAAAAAGAACTTGCTCTTAATTATAGTATTGCAGAAGGCTAACTGGGTAAGGGATATCATGAATTATAACACGTTGGTTTTGCCGTCGTTTTTTTTGTTTTGAGCCTTCGTGTTTCATAGCATCATCCTTGCATCGCACATTTGTACAGGATAATTTGAATGAGCAAACGTATAAAGGAAAACAATAAAAAGTAAACGAAGCTTATCCTATTACTACGGTACAAGTGTGCGACGCAACAGCTGCCTAATATTTATTCGAAAGCCCATAACATAAAATACACCCCAACCAATTAACGTGCAACGGTACTTGTAGCAAGTTTACTTTTTCGATAACCGTAGGCGAAGTAAACGATAAGGCCAATAAATAACCACAATAAAAAACGTAGCCAATTCGTATGGCTCTCCTGGGCCATCAGGTAAAAACAGCTTACCAGGCCCAAAACTGGTATGAGCGAAAACTCTTTGGTATAAGAAAGTACTGTTACAATTGCTGCCACCACCCAAAATAAAATCATGGGGAAACCTTCAATAGAAAACAAGCCCTGGAAGTAACCAGGAATGGCGTAAGCTGTAATTGCAATTGCTGCTATAAAAAGAACAGGCACAATGTACTTGGCATTAACAAAAGGAACCTTGAACTTAGTACCGGGACGATCGGGCTGCTTCTGGAGAACCAAAACACCAGCGCATACCAAAACAAACGCGAACAAAGTGCCTATGCTGGTAAGTGCCAGCACTACATCGAGGTTTAAAAATAATGCGGGCACTGCTACCAAAATACCGGTAAGTATAGTTGAAAAAGAAGGTGTTTTATATACAGGATGGATCCTCGAAAAAATCTTTGGCAATAATCCATCACGGCTCATGCTCATCCAAATACGGGGCTGGCCCATTTGAAATACGAGCAACACACTTGCTGTGGCAACCAGTGCACTTACTGCTACAATTCCTGACACCACACGCATACCTCGTGCTTCAAATATTAATGCTAGGGGATCGCCAACATTAAGTTGTGTGTAATGAACCATGCCGGTTAAAATAAGGGCAAGGGTAACATATAAAACGGTGCAAATAATTAGCGAGTAGATCATTCCTCTCGGCAAGTCTCGTTGCGGGTTTTTACATTCCTCCGCTGTGGTAGAAATAGCATCGAAACCAATGTAAGCAAAGAACACTGCCGACACACCTTTCAATATTCCACCAAAACCATTTGGTGTAAACGGAGACCAATTTTCAGGTTGCACGTAATAGGCACCAAGCACAATTACTAAAAAGATTACGGCAAGTTTTATCATCACCATAATATTACTGGCCGACCTTGACTCTTTTATTCCAACAAACACAATGGAAGTAATGATAGCAACAATAAACAAAGCAGGCAGATCCATTATAACATGAAACCCAAACAACTGTGGCGCTTCGCTCCATGCACTGTAGCGATTTACCATTCCTGCATCCAATTGCTGCAGTGTTTGTCCTTGGGTTAATGCAGCTGTTACCTCGTTAAAACCAGCATGAGCACTGGAGAAATCCATAGTTAGCCAGGCAGGAATATGGAAGCCGGCATTATTCATCAAGCCTGTAAAATAATCACTCCACGAAATCGCTACTGCAATGTTACCAATTGCATATTCCATTAAAAGATCCCAACCGATTATCCACGCAAAGATCTCCCCGAAAGCAACATAACTATAAGTATAAGCACTACCTGAAACAGGAACTGTTGAAGCAAACTCTGCGTAACACAATGCGGCAAAACCACAAGCGATTGCCGTAAAAATGTAAAGGAAAATAACACCGGGACCGCCATCGAAACAAGCCTTCCCTATGCTACTAAAAATACCTGCACCAATAACTGCAGCGATACCCATAAAGGTAAGATCGCGAACACCCAACACCCTGTTTAAACTACCATGACTATCACTCAAACCAGCTTCTGCATCGGCAAGTATCTTGTCAATAGATTTTTTACGTAACAGGGAGTTAGCCATGGTGGGTAATTAAGGTAAAAAGTTATAAGGGTGCAAAATATAAAAATTAGTAACCCGATTAATAATCGCGCTGCACAAGAAAGTCTGCCAGTTCTCGTAGTGGTTTCTTTCTTACAGAAACGACGGCAATATCTTCAAGATGTTGTAGAGCAACATCAATGTATTTATCCTTTAGATCCTTAGCCCATGCATCAACACCACATTGCTTAAATATTTCGAGTACTTTTACTACTTTGTCCGCCGGGTTATTTTCCATTAGGTCTTTTAGTTCCGATTGCTGTGCTGGGGAAGCAACACTTAATGCATGTATCAATAAGAATGTTTTCTTATTAGCCATAATGTCTCCACCCACCTGCTTGCCGAATTTCTCCGGGTCACCAAAGGCATCAAGGTAATCGTCCTGCACCTGGAAGGCGATACCGAGGTTACGACCAAACTCATATAAATGTTTTGCATTACCCTCGCCTGCTCCACCTAAAATTGCTCCTAGTTGTAAACTTGCCGCAATAAGCACCGAAGTTTTGAGCTCGATCATGTTCAAATAATCATCCAATTGCACAAGGTCCATTTTCTCAAAATCCATGTCTATCTGCTGTCCCTCGCAAACTTCACGGGCAGTTTTATTAAATACCTGCAGCACTTTATGAAAATGGTTTTGCACTTTATTCAGTTGCTCATAAGCTTGTATCAGCATTACATCTCCTGCAAGCAGCGCAGTACTCTCACCGTATTTTGTATGCACTGTTTCCATACCCCGGCGCAGCGGAGCTTTATCCATTATGTCATCATGTATAAGGGTAAAGTTGTGGAATAACTCAATTGCAGTAGCCACATGGTAAGCATCAGGCGTAATAGTATCAAACAACTCATTTCCCATCAGGCACATTACAGGCCTAATCCGTTTTCCTCCAATGCCTAAAAAATAATCAGCCGGTTCATACAAACTTGCCGGCTTCTCAGGGAAGTGTTTAATATTAAAATGACCAGAGAATTGTTTACTTAGCTCCTGGAAAGAATGCATTTATGATCTTTTACTTGCCCGCAAATATAGCAGAAAGCTATTGCCCTTTTTGTAAGGTCGTTAATCCTGTTGATTTTTCTTTTGTGTGAACGGGCATTGGTTTTCATCGCGTCATCGTTGTGTCACTCACTGTACTGCATATCGTTGTAACAATAATTAGGGTAAGGTGAATCCGTGGGCCCTTTTATTTATCAACTAGCCTTTACAATACATCGTTTCTTCTGCTTCCGAATAAAAACAGGAATTAAAGGCAGTTTTAAAACATCTAATATTAAAACGTTATTTTAGAGGAAAGCGATGAGTACGTGAGCAAAAAAGAAAAACTATTTCTTAAATTGTTAGCCGGGAACTCCGACGCTAATTTTGATTTTGATGACCTCGTTAATATACTTGCAAGATTGGGTTTTAAAGAAAGAAATACAGGCGGTAGCCATCGTATTTTCTCTTTGCCTGAAATAGAAGGAATTATTAATTTGCAAAAGACGAAGGATGGAAAGGCCAAGAGTTACCAGGTAAAACAAGTAAGAGCTTTTTTAGTAAATCATAAATTAATAGGAGATGACGACCAAGTTTGAAATTATAATATACTGGAACGCTACAGATAATGTTTTCGTGGCTGAAATGCCCGAACTAAGGGGTTGTATTGCACACGGCGATACTCAAGACGAAGCATTAAGAGAAATAAACGTAGTGGCAGAAGAATGGCTGCAAATGGCTAAAGAAAAAGGGTGGAACATTCCTGAGCCTAAAGGGAAATTAATGTACGCTTAGTTGAAGAATGAACTAAGCGTACAAGTGAGTGACACAACGATGCTTAATAGTAGCACAACGCTAAGTACCAAAAATATCTTTACTTTATTCTTCGTGCTTTTTCTTCTTCTTTCCTTTAAATTTATAACCGTCACCCTCGCTACTCTTTTTCTTCTTCGGCTTCAATGATACTCCCAGCGGTTCCTGTTCTTCATCGTCCTCTGGGTTCATTACCCATTCGTAATCTAACTGGCGCTTGGTAAGATTAGCGGAAACGACACGGATGTGTACCTTATCTCCCATCCTGAACTTTCTACCGCTGCGTCGGCCTGCTAAACTATAGTCACCCTCCACCAACATAAACTCATCGTAGTCGCTTAAGCCGGTTATGGAGACAAGGCCCTCGCACTTGTGCTCTACAGTTTCGCACCAAAAACCAAAACCTGAAACACCACTAACAACGGCCTGGAAAACTTCGCCGAGGTGATCTTTCATAAACTCAACCTGCTTGTATTTATTACCAGCACGTTCGCTATCCATAGCACTTCGCTCCATCTCGCTGCAGTGCTTACACTTCTCTTCCATCTTTTTATCGATTTCCGGTGCGCCTTGTAAACAGGTTTCTAAAACCCGGTGTACAATCACGTCGGGATAACGGCGGATAGGTGAAGTAAAGTGGCAATAGTATTCGAAAGCAAGGCCGTAATGGCCAATGTTATCGGCAGAATAAACAGCCTTGGCCATAGTGCGAATACCAAGTGTCTCAAGTACGTGCTGCTCGGGACGGCCCTTGACTTCGGCCAGCATGCCATTAAAACTAGACGCTATTTTTTCGGGAGAAGATGTATCGAACTTATGCCCGTACTTGGCTGCGAAAGCAATGAACGGAGTAAGCTTTTGTTCATCAGGCACATCGTGAATGCGATAAGCAAAAGGCACTTCCTTTTTGTTCACTTTTATCTTTGCAACATATTCGGCTATTGTTCTGTTGGCCAGCAACATGAATTCTTCGACAAGCTGGTGGGCTTCTTTGCTTTCTTTTACAACAATACCAATTGGTTTGCCTTTTTCATCAAGCTTAAACCTTACTTCCGTTGACGAAAAGTTGATAGCTCCTTCTTTAAAACGATCGCTTCTAAATTTCTGCGCAAGACCATTCAACAATAAAATCTCTTCAGCATATTCACCTTCTTGTTTTTCAATGATCTCCTGCACTTCTTCATAAGAAAAACGGTGGTTGCTGTGAATTAATGTTTTACCGATCCAACTACCTTTTATTACCCCTTTAGCATTCATTTCGAACACGCAGGAGAATGTAAGCTTGTCTTCGTGCGGACGTAAGGAACAAAGTTCGTTACTAATTCTTTCAGGTAACATTGGGTTAACGCGATCAGGAAGATAGACCGATGTTGCTCTTGCATAAGCTTCACGATCCAGCTCGCTTCCCGGGCGTACATAGTGGCTCACATCTGCAATGTGGACGCCTATCTCATACAGGTCACCCACTTTTTTTATAGATATTGCATCATCAAAATCTCTTGCATCAACAGGGTCAATGGTGAAGGTTAGAATGTCCCTCATATCGCGGCGTTTCCTTACTTCATCCTCTGCAATAATATCATTCAAGCGTGCAGCTTCTTCCATCACATCGTCAGGAAAAGAAAGCGGGAAACCATTCTCCAGCAGGATTTCCTTCATAGCAATATCACTTTCATCCTCTGCTTTTAGTACTTGCAACACCTCACCTTCCGGCTTTTTGTTTGGTTTGTCCCACAGTGTAATTTTTGCTAACACCCGGTCTTTATCAACTGCACCGTTTAGTTTATCCAGGGGAATATAGAGATCGGGCATTTGCTTGTCCGTATCGGCAACAAAAAAAGCAAAGTGTTCGCTTAGCTGTATATGACCAATAAAATTGCTTTGCTTGCGGGAAATAACCTCCGTTATCTTTCCTTCTTTTCTACCGTTTCGATTATTTTCTCTTGTCACTACAACCTTAACAGTATCTCCGTTTAGTGCTGTATTAAAATCGTTAGGTCTTACTAATACGTCACCACCTTCCTCTTTCACCACTACATATCCAATTCCGCTCCTGGTTACTTCAAGAACGCCTAATATTGAATCCTCATCTTGCGTTTTACTGCGGGAAGGTTTGTGTTTTTTACTCATAATTTTTATTTAGTCTTTGAGAACTGCTCTATAAAAGTAATTACGATATCATCAAATCGCATGCCCCCACCAAATAAAAACCGGTGCTGGACTGGTAGTACGTACAAAGGCATTTCAATAAGTTGTTGCTGAAATTTTATTAGCCGAACCGCATCTTTTTCTGTGGTGATAATTAATTTCTTAGCTGATTCAATCTCTTTAAGTCGCTTATTAATATCATCCAAATCATCTATGGAATATATGTGATGGTCAGAATATAGCAGCTCGTAATAACTTTTAGACTGTTGTACAAGCTTATTCTTCAAAGGTTCAGGGTTTGCGATACCGCATACCAAAAGCACTTCATCTTCAGTTGTTATTTCCCTTGTTTCTTTAGTTATTATATGGTAAGCCTGTCCGTACTGTATTGTTGTAAAAAAAACTTTTTGGTGAGGCAAGGCGTTTATATCCTTCTCGATTGAACGGCATTGGTCTTCGGAAATATTAGGAGGACATTTAGTAACTACTATAACATCTGCTCTTTTGTATGATGACCTTTGATCTCGCAAATCGCCGGTAGGAAGAAAAAAATCTTTTGTAAAAAGATTGGTGCATTCAGTTAGAAGAATATTAAAGCCAGCTTTAATTGACCTGTGTTGAAACGCATCATCAAGAATGATCACGTTTGTTTCACCTCTATCATGCAGTAATTGCGGAATAGCCACTATCCGTTCCTCTCCCACTGCTACAGCTACGGTTGGAAACTTAAGATGAAATTGCATTGGCTCATCACCAATTTCAATGGCCGTTGTATCGTTGCCTGCTAAAATGTAACCTTTTGTTCTGCGTTTATAACCTCGGCTTAATGTGGCTATTTTAAACCTAGTTTGCAACAACAAAAGCAAGTATTCCACCATTGGCGATTTACCGGTTCCACCCACGGATAGGTTACCTACATTAATAATTGGAAGGTTAAAAGAAACCGACCTCTTTATTTTTTTGTCAAACAAAAAATTACGGATGATAACAATTAAGCCATACAATAAAGAGAAAGGAAAAAGCAGTATTCGAAAAGACTTGACCAGGTAAAAATTAAAATTCATACAATTTGCCGGGTGTGATACAATAGTTTAAAGGTACATCATATTGATTGGCATCCTCAATCTTATCAATTGCTTCAAAATAAGAGAAGCCTACCGTTATAACATCTTCCCTGCATTTTGTTAGAAACCTGTCGTAGTAGCCCTTGCCATAACCTACGCGGTAACCCTGCTCATCAAAAGCAAGCAAAGGCACTAACACAATATCTATTTCTGTTGCATCAACTTCGTGTGCGTCTACAGGCTCGGGTATGCCGTATTGGTTTTCTACAAACTCTGTATCGTCGTCCGTTAGCAAGGCTTTCATCTCGCTTGTAGCTGCGTCTATTTGTGGAAACGCAACCTGCAATCCAGGAATAGCATGTTCAAGATAACGAGTATACACATGCGTGTTCATCTCACCCAACTTCTCAATTGGCCAGTAGCTTAATACAAGGTGTGCTTCATCAAAAGCAAGTCGTTGTAGTTGTATCAGCAGCAAGTCGTCCAACTTACTTCTTTCCGAGGGAGATAGTTGAAGCCGTTTGTCTCTATATATTTTTCTAAGTTCCTTTTTAGTCATAATACTAGTGCAATTACCCGTTGCTATTATTAATGAATAATAATTTTGTTACGAGCAAATGTACAAAGATCAACATCGTTGTGTCACTCACTTGTACTGCAGTTTCTGTCTCACCAAGCCAAGCTGTTAACCCTTAACGAGCAGTTGGAACGGTTGGCTTACCTCACTGTTAAGCGCTGCAAAAAGAACAAAAAGTACAAGTGAGTGACACAACAATGTTGAGTAAAGCGACTCTGTTCACTAACAAAAGATTTCATTAGTCATTAGTGAAAAAGGAAAAAATGGTGGTTCCATAATTTCTTGAGAAAGAAAAACCATCAAACTTTTCGTAAGTGTTTCGGGGTGTATGCTCTAAAACGAAGAAGCCTTTAGGAGCAATCATTTTTTTTGCAACAACGATCTTTGGTAGTTCGTCAATAGTTCCTAAAGCATAAGGTGGGCCGGCAAAAATAAAATCGAACTGCTCGCTACAGGATGCGAGAAACGTAAAAACATCCATGCGGATCACCTTTGCATTTTCAACCTTCAAAGTCTCAAGGGTCTTTTTTATAAAGCTATGCATTGCAGGATCTTTTTCAATAATGGTAAGATCAGCAGCACCTCTTGAAGCTAGCTCGTAACTTATGCTACCTGTGCCACCAAAAAGATCGAGGGTTTTTATACCGTCGAATTCAATTCGGTTTTGAAGAATGTTGAACAAGCCTTCTTTAGCAATATCGGTAGTGGGCCGTGTGTGGGGCATATTTGGCGGCGGACTAATCTTGCGTCCTCCAAACTCTCCTGAAATTATCCTCATAAAGCCAAATTGTAAAAGGGAGTAAAATAATGCGAAGGATATTCTGTTGTATTCATTAAAAGCAATGCCTGATCAACAGTTTCTTCCTTTATATTCTTGAAATATTTTGATAGTTCGACATGTAGGCCTGATTGAAGATCGATCATTCCGCTTACTTCTAAAGTAGTATCTTCAAGATCAATTTTTAGGTTCTGTGCAGTACTTAGTAAGTAATACAAAACATCGTCGTTCGTTTCGTAAACAAATGTTTGAACCAGCTGTAATTCGTTCTGCTTTAGCACCACAATAATTAAGTAGTGAGGGTAAAACTGCACCTTTAGTAAGTTAGCCGGAAAGCCGTCAGCTCTTTTAAAGAGACATGTAATTAGGTTGGTATAAGTGTGCTGCTTTGTTACCATCATTAAGTTGCGAGCGGTAAAAGCAAGCCAATCTTTGTTTACACAATAAGCATTCATTATACCCGGCTCCACATCAACTTTATCAAATTCTTTTTGGCCATTTACCGGTATGCCGTGCACCATGTTTAAATAGTCTTCAGCAATATCTTTATTAAAACGGGTGTAAGGGATTAACACACTGTAAGGGTTATTAATAAAAAGCAGGGTAGATGCATAAGACTTATCTAACAACCTTGAGATAACCATTATGCGTGTAAAGAGCAGCTCGAAATCGCGACCTTCTTCAGAAGAATAATTAAACAGTTCAACAGCAACTATAGAATTTTTGGTACCTCTTTTTACAACACAGGCTATATGCAATACACCTACCTCCACAACAAGGCTATCAGAATTTTTTGAAACTATATCACTTCCAGGAGCGTATATGCTAAACGTTTTTTGCGCCATTACAACCAAATTGGTTGCAATGTTACCAAAAAGATAGCAAGCAGTAAGAAGTAAAACCGCTTAAATTATTGGCAGTTAAAGTAGCTTAAGCTGTTATAAAATTTATAGTAATTCCTGTAGCATCTTTTTACCTTCTTCTTTAAAGGCGGCATCTGCAGCAGTGCGATTAGGTAGTTTAACCAGCAGGTTTAAAATTTCAATTGCTTTTGCCGGCTTGTTATCGTACTTATAGGCCTTCGCCAACTCCAGGTGGTTTTGTACAAAATACTTATCAAAGCTGCGACTTTTCTCCATGTACCTGATGGCCTCTTCTATTGTACCATCACCTACCCCACCAAAAAGCACTTTCACAGCAGCTTTTTTAGCCCATGCCAGTTGAGCCATGTTTGAATGCCACTTACCCAAAATATAATTTGCTCTTGCATGATTTGGGTTAATAGCAATTGCCTTATCAGCATAAGTTTTAAAGTCTTTCAAGTGAGCAACAACCTTTTTGTTTTCTGTTTCTGTCTCGCTTAGTTTACTTGCGGCTAAAGCTCTCACATAATTCGCATCAGCATTGTTTGCATCAATTGCCAAGGCTTTATTGGCATAACCAGTTGCCAGGTCAACGTACTCTATTTTTAGTTTTTTATCAGCTTGCCTACTTGCAATAGCACCGCTTAATTCTGCACTTCTTACCAATGCATTTATGTTGTTTGCATCAACAGCTAAAACCTGTTTGTATTTTTCGAGTGCTTGTTCCTCTTTAAGGGAACGCTCAAAATTTAGGGCCTCTTTCGATAGCACATTCCCATTCTGGCCAAATCCTGTTACCGCAAATAATAGTGCTGCTGCCAATAAGAACTGCTTCATTTATAGTTTTCTTTTTAATGAATAACCTACTCCCACCACACCCCTGAAAGCTACAATAGGTGCGTGCATTTTTCGTATTTTTATGTTTACTTCCTGCGCAATTATAAACTTATCTAACACCTGTTCGCATATTTCAAATGCTAAAGTTTCTAATAATTTTTCCGGCCGGCTCATTCGCTCTTTCACCAACTCGTATATGGAAACATAGTTCACGGTTTCGCTAATCTCCAACACCTTTCCTACACGGTGGTATAAAACAGATAAATCAACTTCAAACTCGCCTCCTAATACCTGCTCCTCAGCATGCACGCCATGAAATGAAAAGAACTTTACATTTTTTAAGAATACCTCAAGCATGGGTTAATAATTAAGACAGTTTATTGTTGTTTTTTTCCGGCCTTAGTACTTCAATTAAACATCGTTGTGTCACTCACTTGTACAGCAAATCCATTTTGAACCATATTAGCATTTGTTATAAAACAACAAAGGTCTTCAATTGAAGACCTTTGGATAGTAATATAATTAGTTACATTCCTTTCATAGCTAAATATCGCTCAGCATCTAAGGCGGCCATACAACCGCTACCTGCTGCAGTTACTGCCTGTCGGTAGATTTTATCCTGCACATCCCCAGCAGCAAAAACGCCTTCAATATTTGTTCTGCTTGTACCGGGTTGTGTAAGTATGTAGCCTGCTTCATCCATTTCAAGCCAGCCCTTAAAAATGTCGCTATTAGGCTGGTGGCCGATGGCCACAAAAAATGCACTTAAAGGGATATCTGAAGTTTCATTGGTTACATTATTATGCACCCGCATTCCTTCTACTTTCTTATCACCAAGAACTTCCACAGGCGCAGTGTTCCAATAAATTGTAATGTTGCCAGCCTGCTTTACTCTTTCCTGCATTATTTTAGAGGCACGCATCTCACCACGACGTACAAGCATGTGAACCCTGCTGCACATTTTTGATAGATAAAGCGCTTCTTCAGCGGCGGTATCTCCGGCACCAACAATCGCAACTTCCTTTCCTTTAAAAAAGAACCCGTCGCAAACGGCACAAGCACTAACACCATATCCATTTAACCGCGATTCGCTTTCAAGCCCCAACCACTTTGCAGAGGCACCTGTACTAATGATAACAGTATCTGCAATAATCAATTTCTCCTCGTCAATCCACACTTTATATGGGGCTTCCATAAAATCGACCTTCGTCGCCAAGCCGTAGCGGATGTCTGCACCCATCCGTGCAGCTTGCTTTTCAAAATGTATCATCATGTCAGGCCCTTGTATTCCATCAGGGTAACCCGGATAATTTTCTACTTCTGTTGTTATTGTTAACTGACCTCCCGGTTGTATTCCCTGGTATAGTACAGGTTTCATGTTTGCCCGGGCAGCATAAATAGCTGCTGTATAACCAGCCGGACCTGAACCAATAATTAAACAATGAACTCTTTCTTCTTTATTTTCCATCCTTTGTATGTATAAATATCATTAACCGCTTTGCTTATTGCCGATTTTACTACACAAAGCCGAAGGGTGCGACGCAACGACTGTTAAATAGCACTAATAAAGCCGGTTTCAAAATTAAAATTAACCTGCAATAGTACGATGTTATAACTTGATAACAACCTTGAAATTACTTGGGAATAATTAAAGATTTATATTGAACTGAGTAGCAGCAAAAAGCACCAAGCGCACCGTTTGATACATTGCCCAGCACTTTTGTAGGCGATGCAAAAGGATTACCTACACTTTGGTAACCAAATTCAACGGTTCGCCAAAAATCATAGGTGGCTTTATCTATATTGGTCAGCTTAACTGTTACTGTATCGCCCCGTTTAAAATAATCGTTTTCACCTGAAGGTAAACCTTGGTTTCGATCCACTCCATGCTCCACCTGCACCTCGTACGTTTTTCCGTCAATCACCTGGTCGTCGTACACAGAATTGAAGGGTGCGAAATACCTGCTTCGGTTTACTTTACTAAAATACCGTACATAATTACCATAACCTGCCGGATCTTTTACCCTTGACATTAAGAGCACCTCCAAGGTATCTACTATAGAAGGAGATTTTATCCACCAAAGACTATCAATTGTTTTAGTCAAAACCGGGATACTCGTTCTGGCTTCGTACTTATCTCCATTATGCTCTATTGTCAAAGTGTAGATCGAGCCTTGTTTGCCTACAATAGCATTAGCCAAATTAGATGAATCACTGCTATAATGAACAAGGTTATAACCGCCACCAATAGGTGTTTTATAGGCTTTCAGTTTCTCCGTTTTCCTACCGTCAGTAAGTGTTACTACCGCGTCTTGCACGAAAGATCCTGTTAACAGTCTCGCATCTATAGTTGAAAAGTAATTGATAGAATTAGCAAGTACTATATTTGGAGGTTGACCATCTTCAATTGTTCCGTCCACCACCAATAATGGCTTCAGGCTAGCAGGCGTAATATCAATTGCCTTCTCACAACTAAAGAGTGCAAAAGGAGTTAATAAAAGCAAAAGCTTTTTCATGCGGCAAAATTAACGGATGTACGAAACTTCAATGTTAAAGGTTTGTATTCTTGGCATGGAAATTTTACAACTAATAAAAATCATAACCAATGAAAGTCAACAAGTTATTATCACCGTTTTTAATATTTGTAGTAGCACTTCTATTTACTTCGTGTGTGGCAAAACGCCACTTGCTCTCTGCAGAGGAGCAAATCAGGCGGTTACAGCAAGATAGCACGCAATTGGTAAGCCGTATAAGCAACTTAGAGCAAGGGCTCTCATCATTGCAGGGAACTTATAAGGAACTGCAATCGAACCGTGAAAAGCTGCAACAACAGCTGGATGCAACGCGCCAGGAAGCAACCAGCCGTTTGCAAGATGCCAGTACAAGACTTAATATGAGCCAGGCGCAAATTGCTGACCAGCAAAAAAGGCTTGAACAATTGCAGGCCCTTATTGATCAGCAAAGGAAAAACACCCAGGAACTTAGAAAGAAAAAAAACGATGCGCTGGAAGGATTTAACAGCGAGGAGCTGACGGTTTCCACTAAAAACGGGAAGGTATATGTTAGCCTCCAGGAAAACCTGTTGTTCCCGTCGGGTAGCGCAGTTGTAAATCCTAAGGGCAAGCAGGCACTTGGTAAACTCGCTGAGGTCTTAAACATTAACCCTGATATTAATGTGGAAATAGAAGGTCACACAGACTCCATCCCAATGAAAGGAAAGTATGCTGACAACTGGGAGTTAAGTGTTGCAAGATCCACTGCGATTGTAAGAATTCTTACAACTACTTATAACGTTGATGCTGCCCGTGTAACCGCGAGTGGAAGAAGTAAATATGAGCCGGTAGACGCCAACAGTACTGCTGCAGGACGAGCAAGAAACAGGCGTACCGAAATTATTCTTGAACCGAAACTGGACCAGTTAATGCAATTGATACAGGGAGAAGCTGGGTCTGGGGGCCAATAGATTTTGGAAAATTGGGACAAGCTTTTTAATAAATATTAAACATCGTTGTGTCACTCACTTGTACGTTTACCGCTTATTTCGGCAGTTTAAGAAATAATGCACAAAATTTTAGGTTGATTAGAGCCGGGGATGCGATGATTGAAAAACTAAAAGTACAAGTGAGTGACACAACGATGTGGCCATAAAAAACAAAAGATGGTTCCCAAAGAAATTAGGAGGAGGTTTTAAAATTGCATAAAAAAAAGCCCTTCTAAAAGAAGGGCTTTTAATATTTTAAGGGGGTTAGCTTATCCTAAATAAGCCTTCAAAGCATTGCTATAGCGAGCTTTTTGCAAACGCTTAATTGCTCTTTCTTTTATTTGGCGAATACGCTCTTTTGTAAGATCGTACTTCTGCCCTATTTGTTCGATAGTAACTCCATTTTCGCCATCAAGGCCGAAATACGCATTTACGATTTCAGCTTCTCTTGGAGAAAGGGATTTTAAAACACGACGAATTTCTTCTCTTAAACTGTCTTTCATCACGTCCTCATCTGTGTCGTCGCTGCCTTCTAACAAATCTCCCATCGCCACATCTTCCGCTTCGTGCACTGGTGCATCTAACGAGGTATGTCTTGTATTACTTTGGAAAATATTGTTGATCTCGGTCTCACTCATCTCAAGTATATCGGCTAACTCCTCGGTACTTGGCTCTCTTTCGTGCTCCTGCTCAAAAGCCATGTAAGCTTTGTTGGCTTTGTTGTAAGTACCAATCTTGTTTTGGGGTAAACGAACCAGTCTTCCCTGCTCGGCCAAAGCCTGCAAAATAGATTGGCGAATCCACCAAACCGCGTAAGAAATAAATTTGAATCCTTTAGTTTCATCGAAACGCTGGGCCGCTTTAATTAAACCAAGGTTGCCTTCATTAATAAGGTCGCTTAACGATAAACCCTGGTGTTGGTATTGTTTAGCTACTGAAACCACGAAACGTAAGTTAGCAGTAGTAAGCCTTTCAAGAGCCCTTTGATCTCCCATCTTGATCTTTTGAGCAAGAATGGTTTCTTCTTCGGGTGTGATCATCGGAATTTTCGAGATCTCCTGCAAGTACTTTTCGACCGCCTGTGAATCACGATTTGTGATCTGGGTAGCAATTTTAAGCTGCCTCATAATTTAAAAAATATTAATTAAGTAAAACACTATAAAGACTAGGTTTAGAAACTAAAGTTGCAAACATAGTTACTGTATAATAAACAAATGCCTGCAAAGGTAAGTTGCAACATTGATTTTTTTCCAAAAAACCACAAAAAAGAAGTTTTTTAACCATAATAATGATTAAAATGCGCTTCTTTGAACAAAAAACGTTGAAAAATTACTAGATAGACGCGAATTTCTTTCTTATGCCTTGTTATATTTTACTGAACTCCCAAACACTACAAAATTTTCCCCTCCCATATATACTAAGCTGATCAATAGATAGTAACAAAAATTAAAATACAAAAAGCATACCTTATAGTTAAAAATAAGAGGTAATACCTTTAAATTCGCACCCCTATGATAGATTATCGATCTGATACATTTACAATACCTACTCCGGCCATGTTGGATGCAATGGTGAAGGCGGATGTTGGAGATGACGTTTTTGGAGAAGACCCTTCCGTAAACAAGCTGGAAGCTTTAGCTGCGGACATGTTCGGAATGGAGGCTGGCTTATTTTGCCCGAGTGGAACAATGACCAACCAAATTGGAATCAAGTGTCACACTGAACCTGGGGATGAGGTTATTTGCGACCAATTATCTCATGTATATATTTACGAAGGCGGTGGAATTGCCGTTAATTCTCTTAGTTCAGTTAAGCCGGTGATTGGTACACGGGGTTTAATTACCGCTGAACTGGTTGAAGAGGCTATTAATCCTGAAGACATACATAAGCCAAGAACCAGCATTGTCTGCTTGGAAAATACCGCTAATCGAGGCGGAGGAAGTTGCTACGACTTTACAGAAATTCAGCGCATAAAAGAAGTTTGTAAAAAGAATCAATTAGCCCTTCACCTTGATGGGGCACGGCTTTTTAATGCACTAATTGCTAAGAATGAAACGCCGAAACAATATGGAGAAACCTTTGATAGCATCTCAATTTGCCTGAGTAAAGGATTAGGAGTTCCTGTAGGAAGCGTACTGTTGGGGAAAAAAGATTTTATAAAAAAAGGCAGGCGAGTTCGTAAATATTTAGGCGGCGGCATGAGGCAGGCAGGCTTTTTAGCTGCTGCGGGTATTTATGCTCTTGAAAATCATATTAATCGATTAGCAGAGGATCACGAGCAGGCCAGAACTATTGCTAAAACTCTTGAAAAGAAAGATTTTGTAGGTGAGATATTACCTGTAGAAACAAATATTCTCATTTTCGAGGTGAAGGGCAACCTAACGCCGGAAGCATTTGCTGACAAAATGAAAGAACAAGGTATTTTAGTAATGGCAATATCTAAAACCCAGGTAAGAATGGTCCTACACTTAGATATTTCAAAAGAAATGGTAGAGAAAACAATTGCTGTAATAAACCAACTGAAATCTTCTTAGATCCTAAACAAGCAAAAGAATGCTCCCAAAAGTTAATCCCACGAATACGCAAGCCTGGCTGTTATTGAAAAGACACTTCGACGAAGAGATGCAGCGTTCGCACATGAGGAAGTTGTTTGCTGCGGATCCCGATAGGTTTTCAAAATTTTCTCTTTGCTTTAAAGACCTGGTTTTCGATTTCTCGAAGAATATCCTGAATAATAAAACCATGCAACTACTTTTTCAACTTGCAGAAGAATGCAAGGTAAAAGAAGGCATAGCAGCAATGTTTAATGGCGATAAAATTAATGAAACGGAGAACCGGGCTGTTCTGCATGTAGCATTACGAAACTTTGGAAAGCATGAGTTTACTGCTGATGGGGAAAATGTAATGCCGGTAGTTAACGGCGAAAGAGAACACATGAAAGCCTTTTGCCACCACGTTCACAATGGTAGCTGGAAGGGCTACACAGGCAAGAAGATAAAGTATATTGTAAATATTGGCATTGGTGGAAGTGATCTGGGACCGGTAATGGTAACGGAAGCGCTTCGACCATACTGGGTAAAAA
This sequence comes from Segetibacter sp., assembly GCA_028288505.1. Lineage (GTDB taxonomy): Bacteria > Bacteroidota > Bacteroidia > Chitinophagales > Chitinophagaceae > Segetibacter. Next base: position 19,876 of record JAQBNN010000130.1, read on the forward strand.
ATATCCAGACTTTCTTTGTTAGTAATATCGATGGCACACACATGTCTGAAACCTTAAAAAAGGTAAAAGCGGAAGAGACATTGTTCCTTGTGGCTTCTAAAACCTTCACCACCCAAGAAACAATGACGAACGCAAACACCGCTCGGTCATGGTTTCTTGATCAGGCCCAGGATGAGGCACATGTAGCAAAGCATTTCGTTGCATTAAGTACGAACGAAAAGGAAGTAACCAATTTTGGTATCGCCAAAGAAAACATGTTTCAATTCTGGGATTGGGTGGGAGGCAGGTATTCTTTATGGAGTGCAATCGGCCTATCAATAGCGCTAACAATTGGCTACGACAACTTTGAAGCTTTATTAAAAGGAGCGTATGAAGTGGATGAGCACTTTAGGCAGGAAAAGTTTTCTGCTAATATCCCGGTGATTATGGCGCTCGTTGGCGTTTGGTATACCAACTTCTTCGGTGCACAGAGTGAAGCGATTCTCCCTTACGATCAGTACATGAACCGCTTTGCTGCCTATTTCCAACAAGGCAATATGGAGAGCAACGGTAAAAGCGTAGACCGAAATGCGTACGAAGTAAATTATTCTACTGGTCCCGTTATTTGGGGCGAGCCTGGCACTAACGGCCAACACGCCTTCTACCAACTTATTCACCAGGGCACATTAGTTATTCCATGTGATTTTATTGCACCTGCAATAAGTCATAACCCCATGGGCGATCATCATGCAAAATTGCTCAGTAACTTTTTCGCACAAACGGAAGCTTTGATGAATGGTAAGACAGAAGAAGAAGTAGTTGCCGACCTTACCAAAGCAGGAAAAACAAAAGAGGAAATTAAAAAGCTTTTAAAATTCAAGGTTTTTAAAGGCAACAAGCCTACTAATTCTTTTCTTGTCAAAAGCATTACACCTTTTTCGCTTGGTAGTCTTATTGCTTTATACGAACATAAAATTTTTGTACAAGGCTTGATCTGGAATATTTTCAGCTTCGATCAGTGGGGCGTAGAATTAGGTAAGCAGCTGGCTAATAATATTCTTCCCGAGTTAGAGAACGATAGTAAAATCAGTATTCATGATAGCTCCACCAATGGATTAATCAATGCATATAAAGCTTTTCGAGAAGGTTAGTTTACAAGAAATTTAAAGGTGGAAGGTAAGTATGACTTTTCTTAGTTGCATGCCACCTTTCCCTTTCTATCTATCATTCTAAAATCACATAAATTCTCTAGGACCTAATTTTTAGTAAATAATCTTAACACAAAAGAGTTTAAATCATATTAAACCTTCTTACTTCGGGTTGATCGAATATAGAAATGCGTGTACTTAACTTAAAACAATTAAATGAAAAGGTTTTTTCAATATCTCTTGTTAGCCGTATTTATATTTAGCCCTGGTCCAGCAAAATCACAAGGGTTACCAAAAGGTATTAAAAACTTTCATTTCTTCGCCCAGCCCGTTTACTCCCAGGGAGCTCCAAGAGAAACCGTATACCTTGATGGCACTACAAAGTTGGAGAATAGCAACGAGCCGTCTTACCAATACTTCCTTTACTTACTAACTAATAGTAAGAAATTGAAGATTACGTCAGTAGTTATAGATAAAGTGAGATATAATTTTCAATTAAAAAAGGTAACTACTCCTGTATTAGTTGAAAACGGAAATAAAGATGGAAAGAATTTGCAATTGGTTAAGCAAAGTACCTACCCTACTTTCCAATTGACAAGCATGAGACGGGTCGAAGCATTACGGGAAAATCAAAACATAAAACATTGTTTAGTTATTAGAGGCTCAGTAGATGGAAAATCATTTCTTATTCGTTCATCAGCTACTTTACTTGATCCCTCTGTAGCTCAATAATTACTTATTACTGAACTACTATTTTCTTTTATATGCAATTTTTGTAGAAACTGGCTTTAAATGAGGAGACAGCCTTAAAAACAGAAGTACAGGTAAAAGCACAAAAAAAGATGCGTCAAAATTATTACAGGCAAAAAATAACTTTCTGTAAATGGTACAACTAAAAATAGAAAGACCTCCCTACTTCAAAGGATGGTCTTTCTATTAATTTCTAGAAAAGTTTACTTCACGAACCTTTGTATATACATTCTTTCTGATCCCATTAATATTTCGGTTAAATAAATACCTGAAGGCAAATAGGCAATAGGAATTTGTTGAGTACCCGCAATTACTTCTTGTCTAGCTAATTGTCTTCCATTCATGTCAGTAATTCGAACGGTGAATTTTTCTGAAGCATTTCCATTTATCTTAATAATAAGGGTGCTTTTATTAGCTGCAATTAATTGAACGAGTTTAACTGATGGTTTGCGATTTATAGTAACGACAGATGAATACTTACTCTTGCCATCTTTATCTTCCTGCTTTAAACGATACAAGGTTTGGTCAACAGAAAAATCAGTTACCACATCTTTAAAATTATATGTAGCGGCCGTATTGTTGCCATCACCTCTAGCTGCAACATAACCAACTGAAGTAAATAGGAGTTGGTTTTTGTATTTTCTTTCTATCGAATACCCCCTGCTATTTATTTCGCCCTCTACAGTCCAGTTTAAAAGATTGTAATTTCTATCTCCTATACCGTTGAAGCGAGAGATATTCACCGGTAAGGTGGAGGACTCCAGTATTACTCTCCACATACCAAATCCGTGCGTACCAACTAACAAATTATTGTCAATTGTTCGAAGCTTGAGATCCCTAACCACTGCATTTCCTATTTCGTTTGAAGCTTCCTGAACCCACACGGTAGAGGTAGGATTTGTACCGTCAATTTTAGTTCTAAACAAACCTGAAGAGGTACCAACATAGTACTCAGCCTCTCCATTTACTATCGCGATTGCAGATGATCTGTAAGAGGGAAGGGTAAGGTTTCCTTCTATGTTCTGCCAGGTAGGAGTTGCTGATTTGGCATTTCCCGTCCACCAAACACTCACTACGCCGTAGTTAGAAAATGTTACGATAGCTGTATCGTCATTACGGGGGTTCACTGCAATACTACTTATATAAGCATCTGAATTAAATGATGAACTGGATATATCAACAGGAGCGGTTATTGGATCGACGTTAGCAGGATCATTTAATCGATACAGTTTACTTCCATTTGTCCCAAAAAACAGACTTGAATTTGGAGTATAAGCCCCACGAGTAGTCGTTAAAGCAGTAATGCTACCGGCAACAAGGTCACTCACACCTGTTAAATTTGTCCATGAATTCCTGTTTACTGTGCTTGCAGATGTAGTCCTATAAACGGTATCTTTGTTTACATAGTACAAGAATTCAGTAGTGTCAGGGTCTAGATGAAATAATGTAATAAAAAGACCATTAGCGTTTGATAGAATCGGACGAATATTAGTGCCGTAAAAAGGTAGAGATGTAGAATTCCTCCTAGTAATGCTGCCCGATTGAGAGCCGGCATATTCAAAGGTTGCACCATTGATTGGCTTGCTTAATCCTACTGATACACCATCACCACTTAACACATTCTCAAAAATCACTCCAGATCCACCAATATTTCTTGTAGTACCATTATCCTGAGCCCCACCTATTACTTTATTATTGCCTGCTCTTGGATCGAGAGCCACGTAGTAATATTGATAAGTTCTGAAGCCATTACTTGACATAACCCAACTTACAATCTCTGCTGTTACGTCTTCAGTGCGTTGTACCCCTCCGTCATTTCCACATAATAGAGCGTTTGTATTGGGAACGAATGCAAATGTATGTATATCGGGATGGGAGTTTGTATATTGGGTGTAAGTGGAAGGACCAGCATAGCCTCCAATTCTCTTTGTGTTAATGGCAGAAGTAAACCCGTCTGTACTTCTGTAGGCGTTGGTTCCGCCTATTAAAATAAGATTTGGATTTGTAGGATGGACAGCCACTACCATATCATATCCTCCCTGAACTGCAAAAGGATCATTTCCATCTGAACAACCTGGTTCATCTGGTAAATTAGCTGATAAATTAGTCCATGTGCTACTTAATAGATCCCATTTAAAGAATCTTGCTTCAGGTGTAGGAGTGTTTATACAGCTACTAGTTCCCTTAGAGTACATTGCATAAATTAAATTTTCGTTACTTGGTGTAATGGCCAACACAACTCTGCCGTAAGTGGACTGAGCATCCCAGGTTGAGGGGTTTGTAGCAGCACCTGTTCCAGCTAGTTTTGTCCATGTACCAGGAGCGCCCGTTTCAGAAGTCCAAATGCCATCTACGGTATTAGTATTTGAACCAGCAAAAGCGGCATATAGACGTCCTGTAGAAGTAATAACAACGTCGGTAACCTGACTGGAATTGTTCAATGTTCCTCCAAGAGCCGTCTCCCAGGTAGCACCACCATCAGTTGATCGTCTTATAGTTGCAAGGGCAGCTGCGTAAATTGCCCCATCTATGGGATTTACCTGAATTTTCATAATAGCATCCATTGCTGTTGTAAACGTTTCTAGTGCGGTGGTGTTAGAACTCGCCAGTCGAGTCCAGGTTTCTCCATTATCGGAAGATTTGTAAATGCCATTCCCAAAATAACCGGCACCAGCTGCATTTGCAGAGTTACCCAAAGCCTCTCCTGTAGAATAATACCAGGTATCTTGCTGCCCCGTTCTTGTGTCTTGTGCTATACTTGTACAACTATAGTGAACATTTGGTGGACTTTTCCTCACCCATGTAACTCCACCGTCAAGTGATTTCCAAACGCCTCCGCTTACACCGGCAGCCATTACCGTTTTATTAATATTTCCGTCATAACGTACATCATACACCACAGACCTGGTTCTACCACCTAGGTTATCTGGACCTTGGAATGAATAGTTGTTATCAGAAATCCGGTTCATCCTCTGGTTTTCATTAGATATAGAAAGAACTTCCGCCGCCTCTAGACCACGAATACCTTCCGGTATTTTTCCTGTAGCGGGGTCTTTGGTCATTTCGAATTCAAATTCCAGAGCCTCTATTATTTCGCTCCTGGCATCGTCCTTGTGTGTTTTCTTTGGCAAGGCTTCATCCGTCTTTCGTTTACAACCTGGTAAAACAAATAAATAGATCAGAGCAAGAATTAAGGGTAGCGTTTTTTTAAGCATAAAAATTTAGTAGATAATTTATGATATGTGTATTAATAAGTCTTTTAAAAATAAAATAAATAGGAAGGCTTCCATTTGGAAGCCTTCCTATTTATTTTAAAAAATATATCCTACCATTTATCCACTTCCTCTGCCCGTTCAGTTCTAACAGCAGCGGGAGTTTCAGCCACAACAGGGAAATCCAGCTTTTCTGCTTCGACTTCAACAACCTCTTCGTTTAAAGTTTCCACTTCAGCAACGGGTGCTTCAATAGGACCGTCAATAATCTCTACGCCATTTTCATCGTAGTTATCATGATTAAAAGAATCGAAGTCGAAGTCAGGCATCAAATCAGTCTTCACGTAATCAACTGCTTCACCTAACGCTTTAATGAATTTATTAAAATCCTCTTTGTACAAAAAAATCTTGTGCCTGTCGTAGCCATTTTCATTAAACCTCTTTCTGCTCTCTGTAATGGTTAGAAAGTAATCATTACTGCGAGTTGCTCTAACGTCAAAGAAATAAGTTCTTCTCTTCCCTGCTCTAATTCTTTTGCTGTAAACACTTTCAATTTTTTGTTCGTTGTTTTCGTACGCCACAGTTATAAGGTTTTTGTTAATAGTTCATTAAAAACAGTCAGTTACAAATATAGTATTCCTTTTGAATTGCCAAAACTTCTCCCTGTAAAATTCAACGGTGGTGAAAAGTATGTGAATAATCAGATTTACAATTTGTTATGCCTAAACCAATGCGGTATTATTAATCTTTGGTTATATGATTAATAACAGGACTTATATACATAGTATTATTATCTAACCTTAGCTTAGTACGATATATAATGAGGATTTGTTTGCCAGCATTAATTTTTCAATTAAGCATCGTTGTGTCACTCACTTGTACAGCTATATTTCTATTCATCGGATATAAAACATGATTAGAATCAAGGAAGTGCACAACAGGATGCTATAAAAAAAGTTACCCAACTGCTGCTTTAAGAAATGAAAGTACAAGTGAGTGACACAACAAAAGATGCTAGAAAATAAATGCCGGCAACAAAAAAACAGATTGAAGTATGGGGTCTTTTAATTAAAGATTATTCGACTTCCTCGTTCGACTCCATTCCTTGCACCTGGTACAACTCGGCATAATAGCCGTTCTTACTTAGTAAGCTTTGGTGAGTGCCATGCTCTATAACAGAGCCATTTTCAAGAACGAAAAT
>JAQBNN010000213.1 GCA_028288505.1 Segetibacter sp.
CCCTGTACAACTAAAGTTACCAGGATTACAATGAATGCGAGCAGTAGTATCGAATGTCTCTTTGGAAAAGCAGCTCCCGTATTAAGTGTTAGAGGTAACGCAAGTGCTGTAGCAAGACTCACAACACCTCTTGTTCCCGTCCATGCTACTATTAAAACATTCTTCCAGGATACAGGGTCACTGGTTTCATTAACAGAGCTTTTCTTACGTTTGATAAATAGGGGGTGATATGCGCCAGCAAACACCCATACTATACGAATGACAATCGTTACAAGACTTATAAGTAATCCATAACCTACTAATTGAAATACGGTGTGCGTGGTAAGATTTCTTACGATACCTGGCATTTGCAATCCTATCAGGATGAAGACAATGCCGTTTAATAAAAAGATTACTGTTTCCCAAACACTTTTTGTTTGTAGCCTTGTTTGCGACGAAAAAACTTCACGGGAGCGCCATGAAATAAAGAGTCCTGCAGTAACTACTGCCAGTACCCCAGAAGTATGGAAATGTTCAGCAAGAAGATAAGCAACAAATGGGGTAACAAGCGTTAGGCTTGTTTCTACTACCGCATTATCGGTAATCTTTTTATGCACAAAAACCATTGTATAGCCCACCGCTAACCCGCTTACAATGCCTCCGGCAGCTACGCCAACAAATTCTAAGCTAGCTTGCCACAGTACAAAAGTTCCGCTCATAACAGCAGCAACTGCATAGCGATACGCAATTAGTGCCGAAGCATCATTTACCAAACTCTCGCCTTCAATTATGGTAACAACCTTACGATTAAGTTTAAGTCCTTTAATGATACTTGTAGCGGCAACAGCATCGGGAGGAGAAACAATAGCGCCAAGCACGAATGACAAAGGCCAGGTAAAACCAGGTATTAAATAGTGAGCAGCAATTGCAACGGTTACAGTAGTGAAAAAGACAAGTGAAATGGCAAGCGTGGAAATGGGTCTTATTTCCTTTTTAAAGTCGTGCCAGGAGGTTTTAAATGCAGCATCGTATAATAGAGGTGGTAGAAAAATAAGGAATACAATCTCAGGATCCATTTCAAGATCTGGGAGAAACGGAACAAACCCGATAACCAGGCCAACTATAACTAAAAGAATTGGGTAGGGGATTTTTAGTTTGTCTGTAAAAGCTGAAAGGCCGATAAGAATAGTCATTAAAAAAATGACGATCTCAAAATTATCCATTGGGTAAAGATAAGAAGTGAGATTAGAACATAAAATGAAGGAAATTAAATTGAAAGGTTCTCCTTTAGATATTGCCTTAACGGCATAATTTTAGGGTTAAATAGGGTTATATTTCATTATTTAATAGTATAACTATGGCAAGCACACATAAAGGAACCGAGCTTAATAATGTAAACGAAACATGGAACGAAAATGAAAGGAAAAGGGGTGAAGTGCCCAAAAGTAGTGAGCAAAATCTGCTACCGATTCCGCTGCTCCCTTAAGTGATTTAGACAAGATGGTAAAGGATGAAGCGGCTGAATATGATAATGCAAATAAAGAAGAAAGACTGCTAAGCGGGGAAAGAGCTTCACTAAATGATGACCAGGAGGATGATGCTACAAAGTAAGCCAAGGTTGGTTTTTATTAACACGTATTCCCGCAAAGGCACTAGTAACATTGTTGCTACATATACAGGTTATAAAGCGCCTCCTTTTTATGCAAAAAATTCACAATCCCGATTCCTATTTTCTCTTGTACCAAATGATAATAAGAGGTATAAATTCATTCCTATCAATACTTCAATATAAGTAAAGTTAGGGGAAACTGTTCCGCTAATTTAGCTAAGCAATCTCAGAATTGGTGTTTTGTACAAGTGTGCGACGCAACGGCTGCTTAATAGTAGTACTTCTGCTTAGTACAAAAAGTTTTCTCTCCTTTCTACAAGTGGTGGCACAGGCTTTTATAATGATTTTATTCTATATTTAAACTCAAGCCTGGGTGACGACGCAACAACCTTCTCCGAAAAATTTTAAACTAACGCTGTGCCTTTTGGTAGTACTGCTCTTTCCAATTCCTTTTGTTGCGTATAAAGCAAATGTTTTAGAAGTAAATACATCGAGGGACCTGGCGAAAAGGCATTCGATTATTTACCATAAGCCTGCACCTGATTTCTTTGAAGGGGCACTTTTAGGGAATGGAGGTATGGGAGTGGTTGTAACTACGAGACCAGATGCGGTCGTCTTGTATTTTGGACATAACAATGTTTGGGATACGAGAATTGCGGAGGAGCACAAGGATGACATTAAAGACTTCAAATACGTCTTCGACAGGGTGAAGAACATACCTGATACCCTTGCAAAGCTTACACATAATGAATGGTATAAAAAATACCATAAGACAGCTTCGGGAAATTATAACAAGCCTTTTCCAAGACCTTTTCCTTGTGGATCTATAGTGCTTGGCTTTGATAAGAGAAAGGTTGAGCTGATTGGTCATACATTGGATATTTCGAACGGAATTTGCGCGGTGGAACTACTAGCGGCAGGAAAGAAGGTGTTTCTCCACTTGATGACTGATATGAATAACGACAGGCTGTTAATGCAATTAGTAGATGAAAGCAGGGAACCGGCTGACAACATTTTTGAAAGAGTAAAAATATTAGCAGACCCTTCCACCCCGAATGATTTCCCTAAGTATAAAGTGGTAGAGGATTTAGCAGCCGGGGTTTTAAGTTTTACACAGGTCTTCCCTTCTCAAATTCCATCAAAGGAAGAAACTGCTGCTGGTACAAAAGAGAAAGCTTTTTCACTTACTGTAAAAGTAAATGCTCCAATAAAGAAAGCGAAACGATTAAACTTAAATGGCGGCGTTGAAAAAATGGCTCAATTAGAAGGAGGCCTTTCAAACAAGGGAACATTTTCAGCAGTGGTAGTATTACGGGAAGGTTTTAAGGATAAAGTAGAAGGCGCCTTAATTGGGATAGTGAAACCCTCGTATAATTTATTTACCACACTACTTCGCAAAAACGAAGTAGTGTGGGATGAGTATTGGAGTAAGTCATCCGTTGAGTTAGGCGATACACTTCTTGAGCAGCTCTGGTACAGTAACCTTTACTTTTTTAATTGTGCAGCGAAAGATGGTGTTAATAGTCCCGGCCTCTTTGCTAATTGGAGTTACAATAATATAGGGAGTGAATGGCATGGAGACTATCATTTCAACTATAATATTCAACAGCCTTTTTGGGCTACATTTTCAAGTAATCACCTTGAGAAAAATTTGCCTTACGTAAATCTCATTGAATTTCTGATGCCGCTAAGCCGCAAGTGGGCGAGTGACTATTATGGCTTACCCGGAGCTTCATTTCCCCATGCTGCTTACCCCGTTTCAATGACAATGAATCCTTACCCAATTCCTGACTGGGGATGGCAGGTAAGTGAAACGCCCTGGGCTGTGCAGGGATTGTGGTGGCATTATTTATACTCAGGAGATACAGCATTTTTAAGGACAAGAGCTTATGAACCGATTAAAGCGGCCGTTCAATTTTTAGTAGGGTATATGAAAAGAGAGGAAGCACACGGCGGCGATAAATGGAAAGATAACAAGTACCATATTTACCCCACTGTCCCCCCCGAGGTGCATGGCTTGATGCCTGGTTTAATATACAACTACGATTGTTCAATCGACCTTGCACTTACGAAATTTATTTTCAAAGCTTTTGAAAACGCTGCTCGTACGCTTGGTACTGCGAGTGTGGAGCATGAACTATTATCAGACATACAAAAGATCCTTCAAAATTATCCCGGTTATCCTACGGCTTATTCAAGTGAATTTGGGGAAATCTTTGTTGCTGCACCGGGTGAACACGATGACGTTGTTTATAATGTTCCAATATCACTTAGCCCAGTTTTTCCGGGAGAAGATGGCGGGCTGCACAGCGATAAAAGCACACTCAAGAAGTTCATAAATACGTATCGTAATCAACAAACGGAAGGCGGCAACGACCTCGTGTTTTCAAACATGCAGGCTGCAAGGCTTGGCTTGTTAGACCTTGAAAAGTTTAGGCGTGAAGTAAATTATTGTTTGCTTCCCAATGGTACAGCTGCCAACCTTGTTATGCAAACCCGAGGGCGATATAATGATCAGTCTGACTTTCGTTTTATGGCCCGTTCAGGTATTTGGTTCGAGAACTTTGCTTTGCCCGCGGTCATAAACGAGTGCTTATTACAAGGCTATAATGGTACGCTTAGATTGTTCCCCAACTGGCCTAAAGAAAAAGATGCAAGTTTTAAAAACCTGCGGGCAGCAGGCGCTTTTCTTGTAAGTGCAACTCAAAAAAATGGGAAGGTTACCGAGGTGAAAATCGTAAGTGAAAAGGGCAATCAACTATCCGTAATTGTTCCGTGGGGTAAAGGCGGATTTGTTGTAACTGCTACTGGAAGAAAAGATATCGAGGACGAAGTTCTCGTTATTGAGACAGTACCTAGCGAAGTTATCACGCTAAGGCACTAACAAGGTTCTTTTTATACCAGCATTCGTTTTCATAGCATCATCGTTGCGTCGCATTTCGTTCATCCGTAAATCATTGTGGTTCTTCACGCTCATGTGCGAAGCGCTAAAACTCATACAGCCCGTCCGGAACGCACAATTACAAACGCGTTAGCTCGTCTTCAGGCGGTACTTCTTATTCACCTTTGGGCTGTTGAAGTAACGGTTCAATTCTTCTTCGGTGAATTCGTTCGTTATTTCAATAGGTACGTCAATCAGTTGTATTTGAATTTGCTTAAGCTCGTCTTTTAGCTTCGTTATTTTTCGGTTTATATCCCAGTCTTTTTCACCGAGCAGCATATTATCCCTTATTATATATTCTAACCTTTTAATTGAAGCCCTAATTGAGGAAGCCTGGTTTTGATCGACTGCTTTGTTTGGCACTGAAGCTTCTTTAATTGGCACCATGGCAAGTCCTACACTTGGTAAAATCTTACCTGTTCGTTGTGCTTCTTGGCTGCTCGACGTTCCAAGGATTGTTCCCGTAAGCGAAGTGGTTGCGGCTGTAAGATCAAAAGTGGTACGGGCACCTTTGGTTCGCTTCAGCTTTTTATCCAATTGCAGAAACGTGTACTTAAGTTGAAGTACATATCGCTCAATGTTTTTTACCACTTGTGCATATTCTTCTTTAGCCAAAGGATAGTTGAGGGCCTCACGAACAATTATTTTTACTGTCGCAGTATCTTTTACCTGGAACTTGGTAGAACCTACAAATAAGATGTTTACAATTTTTACTTTCCCTGAGTCTGACTCTTTCACCAAATCGTAAGGAGGTGTCCAGGAAAAGGTTTGCCCGCACTCCTGTACCTGCGTGTAGTTTTGAATTGGACTATTTGGCAAAGTCAGCACTTCTTGGATGGGAAAGCTGCCCGTTTCGCATAGAACTTTAAAGCTTATTAGTTCGCCTTCGTCAGCAAAAATAGTACTGCTGATCGCCGGCTTTACTTTCGATGGAACAATCTCAAGGTTGTAGAAAACAATTGTGAAACTGGTGTCAACCCTGTCAGTAGGGTCACTCATGTTTTGTACACCCAATTGTACTTTATAGTTTACGTCGTATTTAAGTTTCCCTGAGAGGAAGAAAGATTTTTGGGCATTGAAGGAGAGCCGGCCGTTGTCTTTATCAATTTTTAGCCCCACAGGAGAATTTTTTAAAAACCAAAAATAATTAGTTGGATTTTTATTAATATTTAACTGGTAGGTAAGGGATGAATCGACATGAAGGGTAATGAAAGGATTGAGATTAATTATTCTTAGAGCTGAGTCTATGTGGTATATGTGAGTTGTATCATAAGAAACAGTTTCAGTAGTATCCTGGCTGAAAGCCTGCTGATTTATAAAACAAAAAATACAGAAAAGAAAGGTTATTGCTGGTCTCATAGAAATCATACTTGATGCAATATTAAAGAATTATGAAAATATGGTGTTGATTTGTAAAGGAAAGGTATGGCTGCAAAACGTACAAAAATACAAGTGAGTGTCACAAGGATGTTTAATAGTAGCACTTAACTAAGTACCTAAAAGACTTACCTATAAGGCAAAAAAGGGTGTGTAATATTTGCTCGACTTTGGCTATGGCATAGTTATACTATAATAATTTAAAAATATTATGCAGGAGAAACAATACCCCTTTTATTTAAAAAGCACGGTAATATTATTTGGGCTTGTGCTTCTTACTTATGTACTTCTAAACCTAGCAGATATTTTAACGCCTCTTGCCTTCGCACTTATTATAGCAATGCTATTAAACCCCTTGGTAAACAAGCTGCGAAAACACCGGGTACCAAATGTGCTTTCAATTATAATTGCGCTGTTGCTGGCTATTTCTGCTGTGGGCTTAATCTTTTACTTTTTGTCGTCGCAGATAGCCGGGCTCTCTGAGAATTTGCCGCTGCTTAAAGCACGCTTTAGCGAGATACTGCACGACCTCCAGTTTTGGCTTCAGCAGCAGTTTGGCTTATCAGTTAACAAGCAGTTGCAATTAATTAACGAAGGCATGAATAACAGTAAAGCCTTGATTGGGAATACGCTTAATACGGCTTTGGGTACTGTAGGGGTTGTGCTTTTACTACCTGTGTATGTGTTTCTTATGTTGTTTTATAAAAGCCTTATTGTAAAATTTTTGTATGCAGTATTTGCAGAAGAGAATTCACAGAAGGTAGCTGATATTTTAGGGCAAACAAAAATTGCTATACAAAGTTATATGGTTGGGTTGCTGCTCGAAGCAACTATAGTGGCGGTTTTAAATTCCATGGCGTTGCTGATTATAGGAGTTAAGTATGCTGTTTTGCTGGGTGTTTTGGGCGCATTGCTAAACCTGCTGCCGTACATTGGCGGCCTTATTGCTATTATTCTACCGGTACTAATGGCCACAGTAACGAACGATGGATATAGTATGCAAGTCTCTATTATTGTTGCTTACGCTATTATCCAGTTCATTGATAATAATATATTGGTGCCGCGTATTGTTTCCTCTAAGGTTCAAATAAATGCACTGGTCTCTATCTTAGTGGTTTTGTTAGGTGGAGCACTGTGGGGAGTAGCGGGAATGTTCCTGTCGATCCCATTTGTAGCTATTCTTAAAATTATTTTTGACCGGGTTGATGGCTTAAAGCCCTGGGGACTATTATTGGGCGACGAGGTGCCAACAGGCGGTAAAGGATTTAACTTCAAAAAAAATAAGCCACCTTCTGTAGCTGAGGAAGTTGTGGGAGATTCTGCGAAAGCCAGATGAGAATATTAAGGCGTAATTTAGATGTGACCCTTAGTGCAAGATGCCAGGGAACTACATTATCTAAATTATAAATACATGGGATTATTTTCAGGCCTATTGGGAAATGCCGGTGTGGCAAATCCTGCTGAATTGAATAAAGATTACTCCAATCTTCTTACCGGCGGAGAAACAATAGAGGTTGGATTTAAGCTAGTGAGGGATGTATTCATTTTTACTAACAAACGCCTTATTCTTATTAATAAACAAGGCCTAACCGGTAAAAAAGTAGAGTATATGTCAGTGGCTTATAAAAGTGTTTCGAGGTTTAGTATTGAAACAGCCGGTCACTTTGATCTTGAAGCAGAATTAAAAATTTGGATCTCAGGTGAAACCAGCCCCAGCATTACGCGCAACTTTAATAAGCAGGTGAACATTTACGATTTGCACAAGGTTTTGTCGCAGCATGTACTAGGATAGGTCATCGCCTTAATGCAGAGGCACAGACAAGAGTACAAGAGTGCGACGCAACGATGACGACAAAAGATAAAAATGCCCGGTCAATAAATCTATTAACCGGGCATTACTGTGTATGAGCTGAATGTTATATAGTTGGCGTGCCACCTGTAACCTGTACAGTGGAACCGGTCATATAGCTTGAGTCTTGCGATGCAAGCAACACATAGGCAGCGGCAAGCTCTGCTGGTTGTCCTGCACGTTTTAGCGGCACATCTTGGCCGAAAGTCTTTACTTTTTCAGTAGGCATGGTAGAAGGTATAAGCGGCGTCCAAATGGGACCGGGCGCTACGCAGTTAACGCGAATGCCTTTTTCTGCCCAAAGTTGCGCCAGACTCGCAGTAAAATTTTGAATAGCTCCCTTAGTGGCAGCGTAAGCAACTAAGCCAGGCGAAGGTTTATAAGCATTTACAGAAGTTGTGTTAACAACTGTGCTGCCCGGTTTAAAGTGTGGCTCTGCCGCTTTGCACAAATAAAACATTGCATAAATGTTTGTTCTAAATGTGTGGTCTAGTTCTTCGCTTGTTAGCTCTTGTAGCGATTCGTGCGACATTTGATAAGCTGCGTTGTTAACAAGAATATCTAACCCGCCTAACTCTGCCACTGCACGATCAATTATATGCTTGCAATGTTCTTCCTTACTTATATCCCCGGGCACTAACACTGCTTTTCTTCCTGCTTCCTGTATATACCTTGCTGTTTCTTTGGCATCTTCATCCTCATTTAAATACGAGATAAGAACGTCTGCACCTTCACGTGCAAAGGCGATGGCAACGGCACGCCCAATACCTGAATCGCCACCTGTTATTATTGCTTTTCTGCCGCTAAGTTTACCAGAACCTTTGTACGAAGTTTCGCCGTGATCTGCTTTTGGTGTTAAATCACTTTCGGTTCCCGGTGTCTGCTGTTCCTGCTCAGGAAAGGGAGGTTGATCGTATTGGTCAACCGGGTTTTGCATCGTTGTATTTTGTGTTTCAATCATGAGTGATAAGTTTAATATTAAGCTTACCGTGATTCAGATACTGTGCCACTGGCAACCTTATTCACTCCATCGTTCTCTTCACAATTTTTACTGTAGAAGAATGTTCCTGTTCTTGCAATTTTATACTCATTATTGGCGATGCAGAATAAGTACTTATTAATCCCGGTAGTTTAAGGCGGGTTTTCTATCACCCAAGAGCGCTTTGTATTGATAGTCTCCTTTATTCTTTTTAAACTCCGTAGCTGCCAGTTTAATAAGGTTGGGGTCGGCATAAAGGTCGATAGCAGTCAGGAGCATTGTCTTAGCGGCAACCATCATTCCTTTGGTGCCAATTTCAGTTCCTCCACAAGCAACCGCTTGCCAGCTATGTGCAGGAGTTCCCGCAACCCATGTAGCCGTACGGATACCTACAGTGGGTACGGCATAACTTACATCACCTACATCAGTACTTCCACCGCCGGCATCAGGTGTAGTTTGTAAAGGTTTCACTGATGTGCTGGTTTCAATAGATGGGACAGTAGAGCCCAGTGTCAATTGTAGTTTGCGTGCAAACTCTTTTTCCTGGTTAGTGTAAGTAACACCACCAACCCTTTCAAGGTTTTTCTGGGCAACCTGTGCCAGGGTTGTATTCAAAAGGAGGTCGTGGGTGCCGCCAATTGTTTCGTAATCCATCTTTGTTTCTGTACCGGTAGCTGCGCCATTTGCGGCTTTTACTACCCGTTCGAAAATGGCCTTTACCACCTCTTTTTTAGGATGGCGCACATAGTAGTATACTTCTGCAAAGTCAGGAATAACATTAGGTGCCTTGCCACCATTTGTAATTACATAATGAATGCGAGTTTCCTGGGGTACATGTTCTCTCATCATGTTTACCATGTAGTCCATCGCCTCTACTGCATCAAGCGAGCTTCTTCCTTTCTCGGGTGATGCAGCCGCATGAGCAGAAACACCATAAAAGCGAAATTTGGCTGAACTGTTGGCTAAGGCACTCGTCATTGTTACAGCGTTCTGGTTGTCGGGGTGCCAGTGAATAACAGCATCTACATCATTAAACAAACCGGCCCTTACCATATATACTTTACCGCTTCCACCTTCTTCTGCCGGGCACCCATATACTTTGATGGTTCCTTTAAAGTTATTCGTTTCAATCAGCTTTTTTATTTCGATACCTGCTGCTACGCTTGCAGTGCCAAATAAGTGATGGCCGCATGCATGTCCCGCAACTTTCCCTGCAATTGGTTTCTTTTCAGCCACTGCTTCCTGTGCCAATCCCGGTAATGCATCAAACTCTGCCAGTATTCCAATTACCGGTTTACCGCTTCCGTAAGTGGCTACAAAAGCGGTAGGTATTCCGGCCACTCCGGCTTCAACTTTAAAACCCTGGTCGCTTAATGTTTTTTGCAGCAGAGCCGAACTTTTTACTTCTTGGTAGCCTACTTCTGCGTACTCCCAAATCTGCAATGCTTTTTGCTTATAATCGCCGTACTTACTTTGAATTTGCTGCAGCCCCTGCTCCTTAATTGCAGTAAGCGAATTACCCGAAGTTTGTTTCTGGGCCATTGAAACCAAACCAGTGCTACAAGCCAGTAAAATGAAAGCCGCCTTCTTCATCTTCTAAATTTTGTGTTGAAAGTAATGATAAAATGGGTGTTGAGAGTTTATATACATACCAACACAGAAAGAAGTAAAGTGATTTGGGTATAGTCGTTGTACTTTTAAGTTTTAAATATTTTAGCTAACATTTAGTTAGTTGGTCGGCTCCGGTTGTGTCACTCACTTGTACCGTATCTTTCATGGCAACTTATTTTAATTTGGGTGGCTCTTTTTAACCCAGCGAAATTGCAGATAAATCCAGGCTTTTTTAGATGTAATATCTTGTAATGTCTATTCCTGAACCCCAAAATAAGAAAAAAGAGAGCATTTGTACAAAATTCTATAACAACTGTTAGGTTATAATAGTAATAATTAGTATTTTGAAGCCCATTCGCACCCGAGTTGATTTAAAAAGCTTTCAACGAAAAGCAGGGAGGTTAAGTTATATAATAAATTAATTACCTTCTAAGTAATAAAAGTGCTAAAGGTTTCGTTGAATATAAAAAAACATAAATATGCAAAGTGAAAAAAGTTCTATAGATGTATGCCTTCAAAAATTGAAAAAATTGGAAAGCGATTACAACGAAGCATTGCAACAACTCGATATGAATCAACTATCGTTATTAAGGCACAAGATCAAACAACAAACTGAGAAGTTAAGAACTGTAAAAAGGTTTCATTAATACCTTTGCTAACCTTTAGCTGCTTATAATTTAAAGATCACCAATAGCATAATTACAACTCTGCCCCTACTATTCTTGCTAATTTACTTTTACAAAGTTAAGTGCTTGTGTCATTTTAAGCCATTGCTGCCATCTGCATTAATGTACAAGGGAGTGACACAACCGGGGTTGATTAAATAACAAACTGCCGGTTCCAAAAACTTACGTACGGCTTTTCTCAATCTTTGTTAGCAGTGCAGGGCATCATTACTATGCAAAAGCCCCCCCTCATGGTAATAATACTGGCACATCTTTGGGTAGCACTTTCCACATTTATACAATATATTTTATATATAAACAAGTTGTAAGAGAAGCTCTTCTGCGTAAATCTTTTTATTAACTTTTTACTTTTGCCTTTTTTTTGAATTTATCAGGCCTAACTGCACCTACTCGCTAATACAGGTTCCTCTCTCGTAATGCTATAGTAATTAGTGTTTAAAGAGTTCTGCCTTAAACAATGTATTCTTTTCTGCTACAATCTCGACATACTGGTTCCTCAGTGTTTTCCTAAAAAGTAAGTGATCGAATTTTTTATCTGTTTAAAAAAGGCACGCTTTTTTGCCTTCTATTTATACAGGAAACATAAAAAGATCATTTTTGAAAGGATTGACAGAAAGAATGGGAGAAGTTTCCGGTTTACTTCAGCAAAAGCTTTTTGGTAACTACACACCACAGAAGTCTATCCTTAACAAATGCAAATAGAACAACCTTCACAGGCGTATCATAGACTAACGTGAGGTTTACTAATAATAAAAAGAATGGAGCACTTCAAAAGCTAGGAATTGTAATTTTAAAAGAACGGTTATGCTTGCAGATAATAAAATTGAAATTTGGGGAGGCCTTGAAGGGACGATTAACAGGGTAGGAGATGCCTACCACGACCAATCCGAATATTCCGGACACTACACAAGAGAAGGTGATATTGACCTGATCGCATCGTTAGGAATTAAAATGTTGCGGTACCCGGTACTATGGGAAAAGCACCAGCCTCATAAAGACACCAAAATTGATTGGTCGTTTGTAGACAAGAATCTAAATAGGCTAAAGGAGTTGAATGTTGAGCCAATTGCAGGTTTAGTGCATCACGGTAGCGGACCCTTATGGGTTAATTTTTTTGATGGCAGCTTTGAAGAGGGAGTGGCGAATTACGGAAGAATGGTAGCTGAAAAATTTCCATGGCTGGAGTATTATACACCGGTAAACGAACCATTAACAACGGCTAGGTTCTGCGGTTTATATAGCCACTGGTATCCGCACAAAGCAGACACGCTCAGCTTTTATAAGATATTACTAAGCGAATTAAAAGCAACAGTAATGGCTATGAAAGCCATAAGGCAAGTAAATCCTAATGCAAAGCTTATTCAAACGGAAGATCTAGCAAAAGTATACAGCACCCCGCTATTAAAGTACCAGGCCGACCTGGAAAATCACCGTCGCTGGATTTCTTACGACCTTTTGTGTGGTAGAGTGAATCAAGAACATCCAATGTGGACATACCTGACAGAGAAGGTAGGATTGAAAGAGGCGGAACTCAACTACTTCTTAAACAACTATTGCATCCCTGAAGTTTGCGGCTTCAACTATTACCTTACTTCGGAAAGGTACCTCGATGAGGATATGTCAAAATACCCGCTTGAATTTCATGGTGGCAACGACAAGCATAATTATGCTGATATCCATACAGTACTTGTGCCTCTTAAAGAAGAATCTGGCCCTGCAGTATTGTTGAGAGAAGCTTATGAACACCTACAGTTGCCTCTTGCAATTACTGAATGTCATTTGCACAGCACCCGCGAAGAGCAAATGAGGTGGTTTAACGAGATGTGGGAAACGGTGAACGATCTTAAAGAAGAAGGCGTCGATATACGTGCATTAACTGCATGGGCGATCTTCGGCCTGCATGGTTGGAACAAACTGGTAACAGAACCATGGGGAACTTATGAGCCGGGCGTATTTAACTTAAGTAGTGGCTGCCCACGGCCAACAGCATTGGCCAGGTTAATACAAGTACTTACTAAACGTAAAGTATACTATCACCCAGTTTTGGAAACTGAAGGTTGGTGGAAAAGAGATACCCGGCCTGTTTATCCTGCTAACGTGGTATCTATGAAAACCCGCAAACACACACCTAAATGCCAGCCGCTTTTAATACTGGGTAAATCAGGAACATTAGGTGCAGCATTTAGCCAGGTATGTAACGAAAGAAATATTCACCACCTACTTTTAAGCCGTGCGGATGTTGATATTACTGACCGGGATACAATGGAACAAATTATACAGGAGCTCCATCCATGGGCAATAATAAATGCAGCAGGATATGTACGGATGGACGATGCAGAGAAGGCGTGTGAAACCTGCATGGACTCGAATTATAAAGGTCCGGCGGTATTAGCAGAGTTATGCAACAAGTACCCCGTAAAATTGATGACCTTTTCTTCGGACCAGGTGTTTGACGGAGACAAAGGTGAGCCCTACGTAGAAAGCGACAAGGTAAACCCTTTAAACGTGTACGGCCAGAGTAAAGCGATGGCGGAAGATATTATATTGAAGACTAATCCTAATGCCCTCATCGTAAGAACAAGCAGCTTCTTTAGCCCGGCTGATAGCTTCAACTTTGTTACTACTACGCTGGCTGATCTTAAGGAGCACCGAAAAGTAACCGCTGCAAACGACGTGTATATTTCGCCCACCTATGTTCCCGACCTGGTACACGAAACACTCGATTTGCTCTTAGATAACGAGCACGGAATATTCCACATAACTAATCATGGTAAAATAACCTGGGCAGACCTTGCCCTTAAAGTAGCTGAAATGGCAGGATGCGACAAAGATCTAGTGATAGCGAAGCCATTAAGTGAGATGCGCCTTAAAGCAAAGAGACCAAAATACAGTGTTTTGCAAAGTGAGAAAGGTATAAAGTTGCCGACATTGGAAAATGCACTACAAAGGTATTTTGAGGCTGTGGCAAATGTTTATCAATCCGGTGCAATTGCAGTGTAGAAAAAGAGGGTTGATAAATGCAGTAAATGCGGTTGTTCTTCAAAAAACAATTGCATTTTTTTTTGAATTTTGATACAAACCTTTGTTCCCTGGTTTAGCTTTAGTTGCGTCGCATTACATTCATCGGCAACAATGCTATTTAGCTTTTCTTATGTTTTGCACAATCCCTACTATACCGATGTAGCTGTTGTTTTAATTTTCCTGTAGTTCGTTTTATCTTATTTTTATACCTGAAAATATTCCATGCTAAAACAAGTTTCCTTCATAATAATCTTCCTGGTTTCGTGTTCTTGCTCTTTCGCCCAATACTTCTATTACGACGACAGGTACTACGATAAGGACCTGTTGTGGGAAGGAGGTTTGAGTGTAGGTTTAATGAACGCCGTCACAGATGTTGGGGAAAGAAAAGGTCACGGCTTATCCCCCGGTTACTACGATTGGAAGTCAACGAAATTAAGTTATAGTATTTATGGTGCATTGCTGTACAAGAGTACTTACGAAGCCCGTCTGGAAATTACAAAAGGCAAGGTTGCAGGTAAAGATGCTAATAGTAACAGTGCGTACGTAAGATCCAGGAACCTGAGTTATAAAAGCAACATTTGGGAAGTGTCATTGGTTGGTTCACTTCACCCGGTAATGCTTTTTAATACAGAGAGCCTGCCTTCATTCTCTCCATACGTTCTTGCAGGAGTAAGCGTTTTTTCTTTTAAGCCACAGGCAGAATATAACGGCGAGTGGGTTGATCTTCGGCCACTTAATACTGAAGGACAAAAGAGTTCGCTATATCCTGCCCGTAAAGAATACAGTTCAAAAGCATTGTCTCTTCCGGTAGGATTGGGTTTAAAATATGAGTACTCTGCCAAATTCAACATTCGGATGGAAGGCTTATACCGCTTCTCAAATACCGATTATCTTGATGATGCGAGCACTACCTTCGTTGACCGTTCTGTTTTTACTTCCGAAATGCAAAAGACGTTGGCTCACCGGTACCTTGAGTTGGATCCAAACCAGGATTGGACGAACCAAAGACGAGGTAAAGCGAACAATAAAGACAACTTTTTTACAATCAGCCTAAAGGTTGGCTATGTTATAGGCAGAGATAAAAGGCCAAGCAATGTTGGCCGTCCGGAATAATCTAGCTACACCTAAAGAGACTACGAGTCCTAAGGCCTAAGCTTCTCCCATCATTAACCTTTCAATTGTATGAGCCTGGTGTATGGGTTCCAGTTGATCAACTACGCGGCAGGTTAGGTGATTGCGAAGGCTTTCAGGTAAGGTGTTATAAAAAGCTTGTGTTACCTGCAGGTCATGGCGTTCTGCATTTATTCCCCCTGGCGCATCTACTCCCAGTACCAAAGCAGGCCTCGATTTATCAGAACGATTAGCTGTGCCACGATGTATGGTTAGTGCTGACCTTGCAGAGATATCACCCATCTTAGGCATCTTTCGTTCTGCTCGCTGTTGGTATCGTGCATAATTAGTTTTAGGAGGGAACATCTCATATTCAAAACCAATAGGCAGATCCCACTGCGTGCCGGGAGCTATTTCAAAAGGTCCCATATCTTCAAATACATCTACAGTAGTTAAGTTAAAAGCAAGGGAATTCAGCCTCCTTCCAACTATTGTTTCTTCAGGAGCAGGAAAGTCACGATGCCAAGGCTGATCCATTGATCCTGGGTTGGGTACATCAAAACCTATCTCTACTATTTTATAATCCGGACCTAGCACAGCTTCGCACACTGCTGTTACCCATGGATGCGTTGCTAATTCAATAAAACCTCTTATGTCTTCCGGGTGAATTTCAACATAATGCCTTTTTGGTCCACGGCCCACTGCACCGCCGGGCCTCTTAAGTGCCTCTTTATACAGAACCAATACATCTTCGTGTAGCTGCTTTGCCCATTCGCGACTGAAAGCTCCTTTTAGTCCAATGAAGCCAGCTCCATAAAGGCCACCCATTATCTCTGCCACATCATACTTTTCTATCTGCCCGCTGTTTAACTCGCTTTCGCTACCTACGTTTTTACTTTCGTTTTCGGCGCCCGTACGTTCCATGCTGTTAGCCTGCTCACTTTTTTCGTAAGTAACATCGTTATTACCGTTTTTCATAAAATAGGTGTTTGCAATAAAGCTACAACGATAATGCCATGAAGCCGTACTATAAGAGGAGCACAACAAGTACAGATTTGTATCTTTATTTACAGGTGTTTACTCCGGCAGCGTTAGGTTATGCGATGCTGAAGACCTGCTTAAATCGTCCACTAATCCTGTTTAGTGCATTCTTTACAATAATAGAAAGGCTATGAAAAGCTGACTGGAGAGCTAAATGATAAACGGAGCGTCGCAAGCAAAGTCACATAGAATTCCGGACGCTTGCTACCAACTTTACCCAGTGAGTATGCCACACTGAGAACACCAGTTACTTTTTAAAGAAAGGAGCGATTAATTCGTATGAATGAATTTTGGCAGCATTGTCATAAATGTATGAGGCCACCATAAGTTCATCAACTTCGGTGCTTTCCACGAAAGACTGCAATTGTTCCTTAACCTTTTGCTTGCTGCCTATAAAGGAATACTGCATCATTTGCATAACTGCAGCTTTTTCATAGTCGTTCCATATGCCGTCCATAGTATCAGCAGGTGGTTGTAAAGGCTGGCGCTTACCTGTTACAATTCCCATTCCTAGCATATAAAAAGAGGTAGCTAAACGGTGCGCTTCTTCATCAGTATCGGCGGCAATTACATTTACGCAAGCCATAGAATAGGGTTGTTGCAACTGGGTTGAGGGAGTAAAGTTTTGGCGATATAATTTTAAAGCTTCGTGCAAATAAGTGGGAGCGAAGTGGCTTGCAAAGGCGAACGGCAAGCCTAAGGCTGCAGCTAGTTGGGCACTATAAGTACTTGAGCCAAGTAGCCAGATGGGTACTTCGGTACCTTCCCCGGGTACTGCACGAACCCGGGCAGTTTCGTCTCTTGGTGCTAAGTAATCGCGCAGTTCCAGCACGTCTTGTGGAAAGTCGTCAACAGAACCTTTTAAATTGCGCCTGAGGGCATTTGATGTTAGTGGATCTGTACCGGGTGCCCTGCCAAGTCCAAGGTCTATCCGGTTGGGGTAAAGCCATTCTAATGTGCCAAATTGTTCTGCAATGATTAGGGGTGCATGGTTAGGAAGCATAACGCCGCCCGACCCTACACGAATGCGGGAAGTGCCACCGGCTATATACCCAATTAATAGTGAAGTGGCAGAGCTGGCAATGTTCTCCATATTGTGATGTTCGGCAAACCAATAACGGTTGTAACCAAACTGCTCTGCACTTTTTGCCAGCTCAAGGCTTTTACTAAATGAATCTGAAGGGGTATCTCCTGCTACGATTGGTGCAAGGTCGAGTACACTTACCGGTATATCTGTTAATTGTTTTGCCATAATGGTAGCAACTGTACAAAAATGTTTCCTAAATACCTGTACTGTCAAAGTTGGCAGTATCTGCTGGCTGTAGTGCGCCATTTACTTTGTGTGGCAGGGTGTATTAGGCCTTGGGAAGTAAAGCGTAAGGAGCCGGATTAATACGTTGCATTGGGCAAGAGCATTACATGGGCGCTGATGAAAGTGTAAGAAGTGTAAGCATGCAACGTAACGTTGCGACATAATAGCAATAAAGCCGGGTGCAAACTAAACTACAATAAGTTTAAATCAGCACTGCGTCTTCTTGGTGTACATGCTGGTTTTTTTTAGCTGCAGGTAAGGTGAAGTAGACGGTTGTGCCGTTTCCAAAAGTACTTTCGATCCAGATTTTGCCTTTGTTCTTTTCAATTAAGTCTCTGCAAAGCATAAGGCCCAGCCCGGTTCCGGTTTCTTTGGCTG
>JAQBNN010000255.1 GCA_028288505.1 Segetibacter sp.
TTTAATCTTAATTTTTGCTTTCCCGTTTGGCTTAAGTCCCCAATTCTCTTGTAAATCGGTATTGATATTTATGAACGTGAAATCCTTATTATTTTTTGTCTCATTCTGCATCCATAGTATTGCATCTTCATATCCTCTTTTTCCTCCCATAAATTTTGCCAATATGCAACGATGAAATATTTAGATTTTGAAAACTCCGAAATACTTACATTTTGTTCTTTCAAATCGTAGGTCTGTTGTAAAACCTTGTCAAGTTGTATTGTGTCACTTTTACAGTAATTAAAACTGTCAACCTTGTTATTTAAAAGGTCTTTAAATTGTACACCTTTACAGGTTGCCAAACCTTTATAACAAATATGTTTGCCTAGACTGTCAAAAATATAATAACCTGTTGTAAGACCTTTAAGTAACTGCAACTCTACATTTTGAGTGTCGGCTTTTAAAATTAACGAATTGGTGGTGTCAAATTTATTGTCATTTAAAAAAGATGTAATCGTCTTAGTGTTTTCAACCTTTGGATCCTTAATCATACGGTTCAATAAAATGTCTTGCAGGAAGAAAAACAAATGATTATAAAAAATAATTTTGTTCTCATAGAGTTTAATTTAAAAGGTTGTCGGAGTGTGGATGCAATTTTATGGCGTATAACAATTGCCCTGCCGAAATAACAACAAAAGTAAAAGCGAGTGACACAACGATGCTTAATAGTAGCACTTTGGCTAAGGACAAAAGAATGATAAACTATAAATGATGAATGCAGGAAGCAATAATAGGTTAGTCTTGAGCAGATGCTCTGTCCGATATATTGTTAAGGTAGCCAGTCACCGCCCTCAATTGGCCGAACGACACCTCGTCACGCATCATCTTCCTAAGTTCGGAATGACTGCTTTCGGGATTCTCCTTCATTATGCTTATAACCTTATCCAGCTTTTCCGCATCAATCAGGTCTAGTACATCAACCTCCCCGATAGCAACAAATGCGGCCAGGTGGCCTTCAATTGTACTGGCCGCCAAGCTTCGTGCGGCAGCAATATCTGCTATTGATTTTCCTTCCTTAAACATCTGTAATGATAATCGCCCTGTCTCGCCTTTCGCCGGCTTGCCTTTTGAAACATTCATTTCCTCCTTTGGTAACTCAACTGCTATTGGTTTCTGTTGTTCTTCCACCATTTTCATTAGAGCATCTATGCCTGCTGACTTATGCAAAGCTTCCGCTAACTGCAGCGCCTGGTTTACCTGTTGTTTTTTGCGTTCAAACAGAAGCAATAAGGCAGAGAGTTCGTTTACATATTTCTTAGCTTTCGGCTTTGGCTTTACAACTTTTAAGTGCAGCCTTAGGGGTGATAAAAGGTTTTCGTCAATAGCTTTTGTAAAGTGGCCTGCAGCAGCTACAGTGCGGGAATATAGCGGCCCGTAACCTTCCTGTTCGCAGCTTACAAATAGCTGCTCCAACTGTCTCCTGAACTTTACGGAAACTTCGTATTGAGCGGTCACCTCCTTCATTACGTCGTTTGCCCATTCAATGGATTTTGTTTTATCAGGTATCTGCCTATGCTCATACTCCGCGACATGAAGGGTCACCGCCTCCAATAAGTTCTCCCATCCAAATCCCTTTGCCAGCATAGTTCTTATAAAGCTTTTTTGCTCTTCTTCAAGCTTCTGGCCTAATACATCTTCGTCCAACTCGTTCTGCACAAACTCCAAGGCCCTGCTATCTGTACTAATGCTCGATGGGTTGATGCGGGAATGCAACACCAACCCTTGCAGACCGGTGAGTCGGCTAAGAGCAACATAAACCTGCCCTGCAGCAAACGAAGCACCTGCATCTATTATCGCTTTATCAAATGTAAGTCCCTGGCTTTTATGGATAGTGATTGCCCACGCGAGCCTTATAGGATATTGGGTAAAAGTGCCAAGCTCCTTTTCTTCAATGGTATCTTTCTCGAGGTTGTAATCGTAGCGTATGTTTTGCCACTTCTCCTGTTCAAGTTCAAGCGCGTCGCTTTCACCAGCAAAAGAAACAGTAATCTTTTCTGTGCTTAGATTCGTTATCGTACCAATCTTGCCGTTGTAGTAACGCCGTGCTTCACCTTTATCGTTTTTAATGAACATGATCTGTGCACCTTCCTTTATCCGCAAAGCTTTTTCATTAGGATAGATCCTTGCATCAAACTCACCCGTAACCGCTGCTTCAAACGAATAAAGCTTTCCGGGAAGCTTTGCCAGTTCGGCTTCGTTGATAGTATCTGCTTTACCGTTGTGTGATGTAAGCGTTATATAATTATCCTCTTTTGCAGGTGAGTAGCCGGGCTTATAGTGGGCATTCAACAATTCAAGGTCATCTTGGGTACAGCAATTATTCCGCACATTATTAAGAATGGAAATAAAGCCAGGATCTTTTTGTCGGTAGATCTTCTTTAGCTCAAGATATAGAGGCTGTGCATGTTGCAGTGCGTGGGCATCGAAAAAGAAGGGACTGCGGTAGTACTGTTTCAGTATTTCCCATTCATCCTGCTTGACCACAGGCGGCAGTTGAAACAGGTCGCCGATATAGAGCATTTGTACGCCTCCGAAAGGCAGCAATGGTTGCCTGCGTACGTGTCGCAAAACGGTATCAATAGCATCAAGCATGTCAGCTCTTACCATCGATACTTCATCAATTATCAGCAGGTCCAGTTCACGAAGTAAATCACGACGCTCGCTTCTCAATCGAAAATTTTGCAACAGCGTATTCTTATTGTTGATTGCGGTTTGCATGCTGTCCCAACCAAAGGATCGCGCCGGAACGAAAGCACCAAAAGGCAATTGGAAAAACGAGTGAATAGTTACGCCGCCGGCATTGATAGCAGCCACACCGGTAGGAGCAACTACTGCCATCTTCTTAAAACTATTCTCCTTAATATATTTCAAAAAGGTCGTCTTCCCTGTTCCTGCTTTGCCGGTAAGAAATAGATGTCTGCCAGTTTGATTTACAAACGCAACTGCTTTTTGAAAGATGGTATTTGAAGGATCGGTGCGGGTCATTGAGGCCTCAAAAGTACAGGCAACAGGGTAATAAAAGCGAAAATCAAAACGTGGAAATTATAATTAATGTGTCGCACGTAAAGTATTTAACGTGTTTTTTGTGGAGCCAGCGTTTGTGGTACTATTTAACTTCTGTTGCGTCGCACACTGCAACTGCAGAGTCACTATTGAGCCTTCAATCCAAACTTCTATGCCTACTAAGAACAGATGGTTCCATTCCCGTCTCTGCTTTCGGTTGTGTTCCGCAAGGACGACTTCCGAGCAGATGATAACGAGCCGACGTCTTCGTACACTCTGTTACTGTCCCTTCCGCACTTTCTCCATAGAGTCCTGGTTTATCGGCTTTACGTCAAACTTTGATGTATCGGTACTAATTACCTCACCGGTGGTAATGCCTGTGGCATGTTGGGTGCTTGTATCTTCAATAGCTGTTGGGTTTTCTGTTTCTGCTTTTGAATTCTCACTGTTATTACAGCTTGCAAAAGTTACAAAGGCTAAAAGTGCAATCAATTTTTTCATCACAATGATTTTAGATAGTACTTCAATTTTATTGCCACGGTATTAAAAGATTGAAAACGAAGGAGTAGAATAGTAAACAGGAGGGATAGCAATGTCAATTGCATAACTCCTGCTTCAACTTTATACGCTCGTACCTGAAACTTTTTGCGTGGAGTGTTAACACTAATAGAAATTTTGATTTTCGAGAATTGGTAGCGGGGAATACACATGGGGCCGTTCAACAGTATCTATCTAATTTAGGTTTCTCAAGCTATGGATCAACGGTCTACAGTTCCTTAAATGACACCTGTTACTGACGCTGAAGTGATGGATTACGCATTCAATATGGACGGAGTCATAAGTATTA
>JAQBNN010000273.1 GCA_028288505.1 Segetibacter sp.
AGTACGAAAAGAAAGAAGATGCTGAAAAGAAAGATACAAAGACGATACGCAGAGAGTTTTCTTTCGGCAGCTTCAAGCGCAGTTTTCATTTAGATAAAAACATCAACGCTGAGGCTATTGAAGGTAAATATGAGAATGGCGTATTGAACGTCTTTCTTCCTAAAAAAGAAGAAGTAAAAATTGCTCCTAAGCAAATTTCTATTTTATAATTAAAGATTTTTCATAGGTAGGTGTTTTTTGATTTTGATAACCCGGCATTTATTGCCGGGTTTTTTATTGTAATGTTGAACTTTAAATTTCTGCGAGGTTATCTATGATACCAGCAGTGGTTTTCATAGCATCATCGTTGCGTCGCAATCACTTTATCTGTAAAACAATAATCAGCTGTAGGTTTCTTTACTAAGTGCTTCTATCAAGGCGGCCAGGTTTAATAAAATAAGTAAAATGAAAAAAGTCTTACACATCATAGTTACGCTGTTGGTATTTACCAAGCTCACCTCAGCACAGGTTCCTACTGAAAAGGCCTTACTGTGGGAAGTAACAGGAAAAAATATACAGCAACCTTCTTACCTCTTTGGTACCATCCACTTAATGTGTCCTGATGAAATGAAGGTACCTGCGAAAGTGGCAAAAGCTTTTGAAGTCACGAAGTCGTTATACCTTGAAGTAGATCTTGACGATCCACAAACCATGCTCACGATGCTAATGGGAATGAAGATGCATGATACATCCACATTACAAAATTTAATGGGCAACGATTTTGATAGTGCAAACGCAATCTTTCAAAAAAGAACCGGCATATCATTAAAGCTCATGAATACAGCAAAACCTTTAATGCTTATGTCGTTAATATATCCCGGGCTGATGAAGTGTACACCTGCCAGTTGGGAATCAGTGTTTCAAAATATGGCAAAAGAAAAGGGTTACAATATTAGTGGATTGGAAGACGTGAGTGAACAAGTAAAAGTGTTTGAAAAAATCCCTTACAAAGTGCAAGCAGAGATGCTCACAAAAATGCTTCTTAATATTGATAGCGCCAGGATGGAGTTTGAGGAAATGCTAAACGTGTACAGGTCTAAGGACATCAATAAGATGTATCAACTAACAACAGAAGAAAAAGACTTTGGCGAATACGAAGGAATTATGCTTAGCGACAGGAATCATAATTGGATACCAGTAATTGGCGAACAGGTGAAAAAGATGCCGACCTTCTTCGCGTTTGGTGCAGGACATTTAGGAGGAGAAAAGGGAGTTATAAACCTATTAAGGAGGCAGGGATATAAAGTGAAGCCAGTGTATTATTAAATGCTAAGCAAACACCACCAGTAAAACGATGGTCAACAACAAAATGATGAGGCAATAGAACGAGTAAGAATTGGTTTTAAACTTGTGCTTTACAAACGACTGAATAGCTAATATTAAAACAGTAATTAAGATTGCAGCAAAAGGCAGGGTTAAAAACTGAATGATGCCTCCCACTAATACCGAGCTATAATGCAGCTCAGAAATGGAAACTAAAAGGGCAAAATAAATAAACACAACAATGCTTAATATTAGTAGTCCCTTATCTTTCTTTGCTTCCCCGGTAACTGTTGACATTGTATTTAAGTTTTATTTTTAAGATACTTCCGATCACTTACAATTATCCTTTCGCCTTGTATCAATTATGTATTGAATCTTCCACTCTCCGTTTATTCTTACTAATTGAAAAGAGTTTACTCCGCAATGACTGAAGTTACCGTTGTAGTAAAATTGGTAAGGCGTCCAGACACTTGCTAATCCGCCATCAACTTTCACCATATCAAATTTTATTCTTTCATCTGCGGCATCTTTTGGTAACGCTGTTATTTGTTTTATAAACGCATCTATGTTTTCGTTTCTAACAGATGTTTTCCCGTCCTTAGTTGTAACTATTGTTTGTAAGAAAGCGGAATCATTGAAACAAGATTTTAAAGCAGTTCCCTCGCCACCTTTCATTGCCGCAAACATTTTGTTTACTACCTGCTTCACCGAATCTTCTGCTGATTGTGCCTGCGTAGTTGAAGCAAAGAATATTATTACCAGTATTGAAAGAAGTGCTCTGTTCATTCGGTGTCTCTGTGTATTTGTAAGTCAAATAAGAAAGTCAAGTTAGTCAAAAACTATGACGCTTGAAAAGATCGTCTTATTTGAAGTGTATAGTGATGGTTCTTAAAACTTCAACGTAGCCACTCAGCAACCCTGTTTGTTTTTTGCGCTTGGTAAAGTATAAGAAGTGCTAAATAAAAAAGCAGCTTTAGAAATCTCCAAGCTGCTCCTGCTATAACGGGAAAGTGTATAATTATATGTTACTTGAAAGCAGCCTAAAGCTGCCAAACGATTTGCCGATAAAGTGATTGCGACGCAACGATGCTGCTATGAAAACTGCTGCTGGTATTACCTAATAATAACCTATCAACCTACCAACTTATCAACTTATCAACCCATCAACTTACTTATGTATCTCGCTTGTAAAGTGAAACGTGATATCAGGATTATTTTGCCGCTCTGTGTTTAAGAACCACTCGCTTTGGGCGAGGTAAACCATGTTGCCATCTTTATCTGCTCCTACATTTGCTTGCTTGTAACGGGCAAACTCTTCCAGCTTTTTTTGATCGCCGGTTAACCAACACGCTTTATA
The DNA here is from genome assembly GCA_028288505.1 of Segetibacter sp. GTDB lineage: Bacteria > Bacteroidota > Bacteroidia > Chitinophagales > Chitinophagaceae > Segetibacter. Next base: position 2,660 of record JAQBNN010000273.1, read on the forward strand.
AAAAGGCAGCGAGTTGAATTGAACAGAAGCGCCGTACTCATGCAAAAGGCGGTACTGAATAACTTCAAACTGAAGCTCACCAACGCAACCAATAATCTTTTTATTACCACCAAATTGAGTGAACA
>JAQBNN010000281.1 GCA_028288505.1 Segetibacter sp.
GCAGGCAGAAGGCAAGATAAAAGAGAAGACAGAAAAGCCTGTGACAAAGAAAATTAAAGGCACAGAAGTTAAGCGAAATGCTAGCAAAGACAAACCTGCTTACATAATTGAGCAGGCGAATGGAAATGAAGTTGTAAAGTCGGAAAGTGAACTTACAAAAGGAGGAAAAGAGAAGTAACTTTTAAGGGTTACTTCTCTTTTAATTTTTATTGGTCCGCTTCAATAACTTTTGGATTGCTCAGTAGTTTTTCTTCGATTACTTGTTTGAATACATTTTTCGGTAAATCACCTTTTTGCAACATTGGCGGTCCTTCAACCGGTATAAACAAAAAAGTTGGAATGCTTTGTATCCCGAATACTTCTGATAATTCGGCTTCCTGCTCTGTATCTATTTTATAAATTTCTACCTGTCCCTGGTATTCATCTGAAAGTTCTTCGAGCACCGGAGCAACGGCCTTGCATGGCCCGCACCAATCGGCATAAAAGTCGATGATCGCAGGAACATTTCCTTTGAATTTCCAGTCCTGCGATTTTTCGTAATCAAAAATATTATTAAGGAAGTCTTCTTTTGTGAGGTGTTTTGTAGGCATAAATATTCATTTACAATCCAGGCAAAAGAATCCTGCCAATCATTTAAGTTCTTAGCAAGATTTATACAGTTTCAGTTCCACCAGGAGCGCCTCTGTCGTCCAGCTTATTATAGTCTCCAGTGTCGGCCTCGTCCTTTTTACGTAACTCTTCCATTTCCTGCTCACTGTTGCCTGCTTGTCTGCTGCCTTTTATATGTCCTGCATTATCCTCCGCCTGGAATCTTCGTGTGTCAGCTTGCCTTACCTTATCTACGTTGTCGTCATTTTCCTGCATTACAATAATTTTTTAAGATGAAATTATTGTAATGCAAAACTTTTGCCGACTCTATGTATTTCTTTAAGTATTTAAAGGAGGAGAGCTTTGATAGGGAAGAAAAACACTCTTTCTCAATGTTTCTGTGGGAGAAAACATTAATACCTTCTTAGCCGCTGTTTTTTAACTGGGAATAAAATATCGTAAGCGGTTTCATAACCTTCATCTGCAACTACACTAAGAACCTGTTGATGACGTCTTGCCTCACTTCTCTTAGAAAGATAAATAGCAATTCCTATAGCTCCAATTGTAACAATCCCGGTTAATATCTTCTTATTGTTGCTCATTCACTAATTTTTGTAGTTACAGATGTGCAGCAAAACTACAAATTCAAAAGGGAAAATATCAGAGTTTTAAACCGCTACAATACATATTAACAATGTCAGGTGGTGCTTTTAGCTTTTCTCTTTAAAAGAAAAGAGGCAATTATTGTGGGAAAAAAAGCGCTCAAAAACATGAATAATGCAAGCAGCAAATAAGATGTAACAGATCCGCCGGACACCATTTCTACTTCTTTCATTTTAGCGGCCATTCTTTCAGGAGATACCTTTAAAGCTTCAAGCTTTTCTCGCTCAAATGCAATAAGCGAAGGACCGTACTGGGGATTCATAACTTCGGCATAAAAGGCAAACCAGATAGCAGCTAACAAACTATAAACAATCGCAAGACGTGCTCCTGTCTTCATTCCGTCGGCAAAGGTTAGTGTATTATCCTGCTCCTTTCTTTCTCTCCAGATTGCATAAACAACAAAGCTATAATAAACGTAAGCCGTTAGCAGGCGTGTGTGTTGTCCTACCTGGTGGTTAGTAGTATTGTATCCAAAAAAGTGTTCTATAAGAGTCCAGCCCACGGTTATAAAGAAGGCAATAAGTGCAAATTTGAGCCAGTTATTTCTCATTAGTTAGTCGTGTAGTAAGTCTACAATGTTTAAGATACAGTTATAAGGAGTTGGAAATATTGTAGCACAAAGTATAACTAGTTAGTCAACACTGTGTTCTTGTGGTTTAATAAATAATACGTGCTTTTTTTGAGCTAACATTTGTAATGCTCTTCTACATCGTTGTGTCACTCACTTGTACAGCATAACTTTCTTCTTCTTTGGGTTCCATTTTATAAAAAGCTGTAGTAGTGGTGTGTTAGCAATAATTACGATTTGTTTGCAAACTCCTGTAATCGTCGTGAAATAACTTTTTGCAGGTCAATCAATCGTTTATTATCTAAATCCTCAATTACAAAAGTTACTTTATTTCCTCTTTCAATCTCGAAGAAAAGGTCTGTCGGCAGGTCCCTTGCTATTACTGCATCGGTCACATGCACAACTATAGTATCTCTATCTTCCGGCCAATCAACAGCGGCTGTCACTCTTCTCTCTTCAAATTCAAAATATAAATTCATAGCCAAAAATACCCAAAAAGGAATTCGTTTAAAATGAAAGTTAGTGTTACGAGAATGATGCCATCAGGTATATGGTAGAAGCTAGCGTGTCAGATAAACCTGGGATAAGCGTTTCTTTTATGGAAAATATTGTTACAAATGAAGATTTGCAAACGCAATAGAAGCGGTAGGAGTTGAAACGATAGGCCCGTTTGTTATTAGGAATAGCTAACTTGTACTGCAACTCTTCACGCAGCCCGATCAAGCCTTTACTTTTAACGCAGGCTAAATCGGTCATCCCTGCTTTTTTTTGTATTAAACTTTCACCAGATCACTTTCAATTCACGAGCTAATTCCTCTATTGGTTTATAAGGTTCCGTAACTAAGTAGACTAACATGTGTTAATCAAATTTGTTTTGCACCTTTATACCGCTTTACTTAATCACTACTAATCGCAATGGTAAACGCTTCATTAGAAAGACGGCTAGGACTTGGACAAACCACAGCTATTAACATGATTGATATGGTTGGTATTGGCCCCTTCATTACCCTGCCAATGGTAATTAGTATAATGAGTGGTCCTGGCTTTTTATGGGCTTGGGTAGCAGGTGCAGCGTTATCATTTGTAGATGCAATGGTTTGGAGCGAACTGGGAACTGCATTTCCAAAAGCCGGCGGCAGTTATAACTTTTTAAAAGAAGCATATGGCCCAAACAAGACGGGTAAGTTAATGAGCTTTCTGTTTGTTTGGCAAACCATGATACAAGCCCCTTTGGTTATAGCCTCTGCTGCAATTGGTTTCGCATCTTACTTTTCTTACCTGGTTCCTTTAACTCCTATTACCAGCAAGTTGGTGAGTGGCAGTGTTGTAATCCTCATTCTTGTTTTATTATACAGGAGAATAGATTCAATTGGAAAAATAAGTGTGCTGTTATGGGTCGGCGTATTGGTAACGATGGCTTGGATAATTGGAAGCGGTATTACTTATGGCAACTTCCTGGCACCTATAAAAGCAATCAATACCGGGCTTGATGTAAACTTTGCTTTTATGACAGCACTAGGTTTTGCTAGTGTAAAATCTGTGTACAGTTACCTTGGCTATTACAATGTTTGTCACCTTGGGAGCGAGATCATTAATCCTTCTAAAAACATTCCACGAAGCATGTTTTTGTCTATTGCCGGTATAACGGTTTTATACCTCTTGATGAACATTAGCGTAACAAGTGTAATTCCGTGGCACGAAGCAAAAAATAGCGAGTTTGTTTTGAGCGTTTTTATAGACAGGCTCTTCGGTAATACAGCCGCTAACATTGTAACCGTACTTATTCTTTGGGTTGCTTTTGCATCGGTGTTTTCTGCCACCCTTGGCTATAGTCGTATACCTTATGCTGCTGCCGCTGACGGAGCTTTCTTTAAAGTATTCGCAAAGGTCCATCCAACAAAACACTTTCCATATGTTTCTTTATTAGTGTTGGGTGGGGTAGCATTTATTTTTAGTTTACTGTTTAAGCTTGCAGAGGTCATTAGCGGGATACTGGCTATGCGCATATTAATACAGTTTATTGGCCAGTCTGTTGGGCTAATCTTACTTCATAAAAGGAAAGACGTTGTATTTCCTTACAAGATGCCACTATTTCCTGTGCCCGTTATTCTTGCAATAGCCATGTGGCTGTTTATTTTTTTTTCCACGGGAACTTCTATGATTATTACAGGCCTGGTGGTGATTGGGGCCGGAATAGTTGTATATCTTGTAAAGGCAATGCTTGCTAAAGAATGGCCATTTGAAAAGAAGATGAACATTTAAATCGCTTCTATGACTGCTAAAGCCGAATGCAATATGTAATGCTGATTACTTAAGTTTGAGTACCGTGGAATATTGTACAAATAGTACAAGTGAGTGACACAACGAGGCTTAATAGAATTACACCAGCCGGTTTCAAAAAAATACCTCAACGAGGCAGCATAAAGTTACAATAGGGTATCTCACTAAACGTTTAATAGAAATAACGTGTAACGCATTGACCGAATACGAGCTGATCAAAGGTTGCATTAAAGATAATGCGAAGTGCCAGCGGATGCTTTTTGAGCAATATGCCGGCAAGATGATGACCGTATGCCTAAGATATTCGAACGACCAGATGGAAGCGGAAGATATGTTCCAGGAAGCATTCATCAGGGTGTTTAGATACATACATCAATTTAAGTTTGAAGGATCTTTTGAAGGATGGATAAGGCGTATTGTTGTGAACAGCGCTCTTAAACACATTGAAAAAAGAAGGATCAACTTTAACGAGATAAAGGAGAACTCTGCAGATACCCCCCAAATTCCGGCCTACGCCTACTCTAATTTAGGGGAAGAAGATATTTTAAAACTGATACACCAGCTACCCGAAGGATACCGAATGGTTTTTAACCTGAGCGTAATTGAAGGATTTAGCCACGAGGAGATTGGGAAGATGCTGAACATACAACCAAGCACGAGCCGCAGCCAGTTGGTAAAGGCGAGGAAAATGCTGCAAAATCAAATTATTCAAATGCAAAAAATTGCTGTATAAAATGGCTGACAACTTATTTGATGAATTTATTAAGAAAAAGCTGGAGGATCATTCTTCTGCAGTGCCCACGGACATGTGGGACCGGATTAATGCCGGCAGCAAGAAAAAGCGAGGCCTAGCGTGCTGGAGAAATGCCGGGTTGCTACTTCTTGTAACAGGAATGATCACGACAGGTTTCTTACTTCACAACAGCGAGAACTTATTTACTAAGCAGGCAGTAACTGAAAATATCATTGATGAAAAAAACAATGGAGATGACAACGAATTAAGGAAAGTTGGTGTGACGGAAAGAGAGAATGAAGCTGCGAAAGAAGAAGAAGGTAAAAAAGTTACAGCTGCTGAAACTGAAAGTAATAATTCTAATAAAAGTGATAAAAAACTGGTGGCTGAAGGGAATGAATTTAGAGCAGACGAGAGTAAAAACAAGGAGTTGTTAGTTGCAGAAACAGGAAAGAAATTAGTTTATAAGACCGAGCCTGGAAATAAAATCTCAAGAACGTCGAATCGATCGTTTACGAACAAGAGCGCAAACATTTTAGACAAGGCTGATATCAAGGTGGTTGGCGCGAACCTCCCTAACTCCTTTAAAACTGAAAGCAATGCCCTTTCGCTTTTGGCTTTGCACGAAAAAGACTTTAGGGAAAGCAAGGCTAATAAAGACGTTTTAAAAAATCTTGCGTCTTCGTTTAAAATTGACTGTCCACCATCTTATGCTGACAGGAGAAATGATTGGTATGTAGAGGTGTTTGCCTCACCCGATTATGCTTTTAAGGAAGTGAATAAGAACAGTGGTAACGAAGCATACTTGCAACGGAAGGACAGCTCAGAAAAATTTCAAACCGCTTTTTCCGGAGGGATAAGAATTAGTAAATCAATCGGGGAGCATTTGTTACTTAGATCGGGGCTTCAATATTCGCAGATTAATGAAAAGTTTAAATACAGCGCGGAAAGCGAAAGAAAAACCATAACTGTTGTAACTACCCATGTAATTATAAGAAACCCGGGTGATACCGTTGTTATAAGAGACACGAGTACGGCAGAACAAATAAGTTATAGGTACAAAACAACCGGGAACCGTTATAGAAGCGTTGACCTGCCAGTAATCTTTGTATACGAATGGGGCAACGATGATTGGAAAGCAAACCTAAATGCCGGTGTAATCTTTAATCTTCACTCGTGGCAAAAGGGCGAAATGTTAGATACTTCTTACCAACCTGTTTCTTTTAATAAAAACAACAGCAACGTATTTAAACAAAATCTTGGTGTTGGTTTGTACGCAGGCTTAACCATTTTAAAGCCGATAAATGAAAACATGCATTGGTTTGCCGAACCCTATTTCCGCTACAATCTTTCCGACATGACGAGAGACAAAAGTCCGTTTGCACAAAAGTTTCATGTAGCCGGCATAAACCTGGGAATTAGGTATAAAATTAATGGCAACAGGCAGCACTAGTAACACTTAGTATATCTCTAGTTAAACCAGTAAAGACAATGAAGTTTATTTGTTATAGTTTTTGTGTTATGCTAATCTTCACTGCCTGTATGAAGGAAGGTTCTGATGAATATACATTTACTAATAACCCTTTCGCTGATACAACGTGGTCCGCGAGTGTTTCTTCCTCCGCTTCAGTTAATCAATTAGCTACCGCATTTCCACGTGCTGCCCTTGCAGATAGTTTTGATGCTGCTGTTGGTGGCACACTTCGTTTGTCTGAACTATTAACTGCTATTCTACCAGCTAACATTGCCGTTTTTCCCGGTGGGCAAGCAGCTACTGGCAGAATAAAGATTGAAGTACTTCACTTAAAAACAAATGGAGATCATGTAAGGTTTGCACGTCCTACAACTACCTTTAACCGGTTGTTGGAAAGTGCAGGAAGCTTCCTTGTTAGATTCTCTAAAGAGGGCCAGGAACTAATTGTTGCGCCAGGCAAAAGCTATATACTTCAATTAAAAAATGCAGCCCCCAGCAATAATATGCTGGTGTTTGTTGGAGAACAAAATTTACAACCACCATTACCCTCCGCTACTAATATCGCATTTACGTGGAAGCCTGTTATTGATAACAGCAGGGTGTCTATTTTTCAAAGGATAGATTCTAACATTACAGTAAGAGGCTACGAAATACTAAGCACAAGGTTAAATTGGATAAGCTGTCAAACGTATAACGATACAGTGCAAAACCAAAGAACACGCATGGATGTTATTTTGCCTGTTAATTACACCAATAACAACACGAGGGTTTACGCTGTTTTTAAAAATGAGAAAACGGTTGTTCAACTTTATGGCGATATAGCCAGTAGAACATTCTTCACAATCAACCTGCCCCTCAATAAAAATATAAAGCTGGTAAGCCTGTCAAAAATTGGGGAAGATTTTTACCTCGGTGCTAAAGAAGAAACGATCATTCATAATTCTATTATTCACTTAAAGCCTGAAAAGAAAACTAAGGAGCAAATAGCTGACTTCCTGGAACAGTTATAAAAGATTCGCCCCATTTTATCACTCGTTGTTATTCTAAATTTTCTTTTGTTACCAGCATTATCTCTTTGGTTAGTCATCGTTGCTACGCTCAATTCAAAGGCATATCATTTTTGGGCCAGGTGAAATAGAGCTTTCTAACGCTGCTACCCCGTTTTAAATCCTTGCTTTTACTTTTAAATTTCTATCGCTAACCTCAGTGTTGTAAAAAAAGTACAAGTGAGTGACACAACGATGCTTAATAGCATTTCAAATGCCGGCTCCAAAAGTCCACGCAAAAATTCCGAAACCTAAAGCAGTGTTAATGATACCAGTTCTTACAAATAAGCAATAATTTATAGGAGTAAAGTAGGTACGGCGTTTTATCTTCGCCGTCTTTATTTTTTTGCGTGATAAGAAAACTATTAAAACAACTGTCGAGCAGGCCTTCGGAACCTCCCACAATTAAAGAGTACAACCACCAATTGACTGTGAAAGTGATTGAAAAAGTATGTACATCGGAAACAGTGTGTGTAGATATTGGTGCAAACGAAGGAACGATTCTACAACTTTTTACGAGCTATTGCCCTAATGCTGTCCACTTTGCTTTTGAGCCTCTTCCCGCTTTATATTTTGCATTGAAAAGAAAATATTCGAGTGCGGTTAAAATTCATAAAGTTGCTTTAGCAAACGCTGGAGGCAACGCAACCTTTACCCATGTAACCACTAACCCTGCACTGAGTAGCCTGAAAAGAGTAGCACTCGGTTATGCGGAAAAAGAGGAAACAATAAACGTAAAAACAGGCAGGCTGGACGATTTTATAGGGGCAGAAAAAATAGGGATAATTAAATTAGCCGCTGCAGGAGGAGAATACGATGCCCTGCTTGGCGCTAAAAGGGTTATTGAGCATTCCAAGCCGCACATCCTCTTTAAATTCAACAAAGCCTGTGCCGGCGCTTTTGGGGTTACACCCGAGCAAATGCATAAGCTGTTGGAAGAGTACGGTTACACGATAAATGTACTTCCCCGCTTTCTTACTAATCTACCAGCGATACCTTTTCTTGCATTTAAAAGCCATTTTATAGCCCAAGATGAAGAATTGTACATAGCCGTTCCCTCGTAATAGTTGGCACATTTTTTCACTCTTCTATATGGCTACTTTAGATTAAGGTTTAACCTTATTTATATGTTTAAACATTAATCTTACTACAAAAGCCATTAATTTTGACGAAATGAGCTGGAACGAAAAAAAGAAAATACGCATTGGAATTCTTGACCTCAACGAGGGTCATGCAAACCAGGGCATGCGTTGTATCAGGGAAATTATTAACCAGTGGGCTGATTATAATCACCTTGATGTTTCTTTTGATGAGTTCGAGGTAAGGGTGGCTTTACAAGTTCCCGATCTTACTTATGACGCCTATATTTCTTCAGGCGGGCCAGGTTCTCCTCTTGACAGCGTTGGTAGCGAGTGGGAAGAAAAATATTTCAACTGGCTGCAACAGGTTGAAGATTATAATAATGACGAGGCAAACGAGCTGAAAAAACACATCTTTTTCATCTGCCACAGTTTTCAGCTCGCCTGCAGGCACTATAATATTGCCGAGGTTTGTAAGCGAAAGTCTACATCGTTTGGCGTTTTCCCTATCCACCGCATGGCGGATGGAAAAGAAGAAGCCGTGTTTAGCAGTTTGAACGATCCTTTTTACGCTGTTGATAGTCGCGATTTCCAGGTAATTAATCCTAACCATAATAGCATTGCTGAGTTAGGTGGAAAAATACTGGCTATCGAAAAAGAAAGGCCTCATGTACCCTACGAGAGAGCGATCATGTCTGTTCGTTTTAATGAATACTTTATTGGTACCCAATTTCACCCCGAGGCCGATCCTACAGGTATGAGCATGTACTTACAGCGTGAGGATAAAAAACAAACGGTTATCGACAACCACGGTCAGGAGAAATGGGAAAGCATGATCAACCAATTGAACGACCCGGGTAAAATATTAATGACACATGATACTGTGTTACCCAACTTTTTAAATATAGCAGTTGGTGAGTTAGTTGAGAGCTAACATCTTATACAAATTTGTCCCTGCCTTTGGCAGGGATTTTTTATTTTAAGCCAGTAAATACATCTTATGGTTCCTTCCCTTCGACAATCTTTCAACGACAACTTTACTGAAGAAAAATATGAGGCATTTCTTGCCGATCTCAATAACGCACATCCCGCGCATATAGAATTCAGGATTGCTGAAACGCCCATTTTTGTTGACAAGGCATTTAAGGATAAAATGCTGGCAGCTTGCGAAAGTATTGTTGATGTAATCGTATCACCCGACTTTATTAACCAATCAGCAAGAGCAATTCCTGCTAATGTAAAAGTGCCCGGTGCAGAAGGTTATTCAGATTTTATAGCTTTCGATTTTGGCTTGTGTGAAAATGAAGCAGGAGAATTGGAACCACAGCTTATTGAAATGCAAGGCTTCCCTACCCTTTTTGCTTACCAAATCTGGCACACAGAGGTAACAAAAAGACATTTTGATATTCCCGATAATTACGATAGTTATTTGAATGGCTACACTAGAGAAACATATACCAAGCTATTAAGCGACATCATCCTCGATGGCCATAACCCGGAAAACGTCATTCTGCTTGAGATCTTCCCCGAGAAGCAGAAAACAAGGATAGACTTCTTTTTTACCGAAGATTATGTAGGCATTAAACAAGTTTGTCTTACTACAATTACCCGTCGCGGCAGGAAGCTTTTTTATATGAACGAAGGTGTTGAAACCGAGGTCAAACGCATTTACAACCGCGTTATTTTCGACGACCTCCAACAACAAACGCCCGAGGTACAGGGGAAGGGAAAGATCCTGCTTGAAGACCTAGATGTAGAGTGGGTACCTCATCCTAATTGGTTTTATCGCATCAGCAAGTACACCTTGCCTTTCATAAAACACGCTTACGTTCCGGAAACAAAATTTTTAAGGGATGTAAAAGAAATACCTGCCGACCTGGAGAATTATGTGCTCAAGCCTTTGTTCTCTTTCGCCGGGCAGGGAGTGGTGATCGATGTAACGCGCCAAGACATTGAGAATGTAAAAGATCCCGAAAACTGGATCTTGCAGAGGAAGGTAAAATACGCCGAAGTTATTCCAACCCCCAACGGAAGCGCTAAAGCGGAGATCCGCATTTTCTACTTCTGGAAGAAGGGTGAAGCAAGACCGGTTGCCGCGCAAAACCTTGCACGCCTTAGTAAAGGCAAAATGATTGGCGTGAGGTACAATAAAGACAAGACGTGGGTTGGTGGCAGCCTAGCATTTTTTGAACAATAATTTTATTATACCAGCTATAGTTTTTCATAGCATCATCGTTGCGTCGCAATCACTTCATCGGCAGAATATAAAGCAACCGTTAAGCGATTATAACAATACGCAGCAAAAAAAGAGGGAAGTTAATCTTCCCCTTTCTCAAATCATTTGTGTCTCGACGGCCTGAACTGTAAGTAAACCTGCCAGCTTAGGGGCGACTTACCATAAAAGGGCTCAAGCTTTTTATCTATTACATTTAGTGTTCCCTGTGCACCTGCTAAAACGTCAATATGCTTAGTAGGGAAGATATTGTAGTTGTAGCCTAGCGTAAGGGCATTAATATTAAAATCAGCATGGCCAAGGGTAGTTTCGAGGTCAAGTTCACCAGCAGATTTTTGTACAAACTCATACCGCCCATAAATCGATTTCCTGTTTACTTGCAGGTTACTCTCAAGCAACACCGAATGTTCTTTATGGTATCCACCCGCATCGTTTAAACCCCATAAAAGAGAGGTAGCAATAAAGCTGTTTGGATTAGCAATTGAAGTGGTATGAATAGCAGAAGCCGTGGTACGTTTTACTTCTTCATCAAGCCCAAGGCCCTCGGGGCTGTTAATGTTTCCCTGAGAGAATTGTAAAGCCCAGTTGGGTGTAGGATTATAGGATAAGCGATAAGAATAACTATCAAATCGGGCTTTTTCAAAATCATACCTGTCTTCATTCGGCTCTCGGCCGGTGAAGGAAGAAAATTCTGCTTTGAGGTTTTTGTACCTTAAGCCGGCAGTAGCAACACCGAAAGTAATATGTGTCGCGTCCTGCCAATGGTGTCCTAAAGGAGCATCAGGATTGTTGAGCGCTGAAACACGATGCATAAAGGCAGTTCCATTTAATGCAGGCTCTCCGGGGTAACCTACGTATCCAAATAAGTCAACATCTTTTGTAAAGGCATGGCTATAGCCAACAGTTAGTCCGGATACAAGGTCGTGAGGATGTTGACGATCAACCAAGCGGCGGCCTTTAAAAGTTTCACCGGATTGAAATAGTAAAGGGTAACCATTGCCACCTTCAGTAAGTGGGTCTAAACTAATCATTGCGGTTGCATTAAAGAGTCCCTTCTGTCCTACCCTTTTATTAACCATTCCCATAAACCAGTTAGGTGCTCCAAATGATTGCCCACCCCTAAGTGCTTTGTTATTTACATTCTGCTGGGTGTAGCGAAGAAAGACATTGCCATGTAGCATAAAGCTTGTGCGGTTGTTACCTTTCATGTACATAAACATGGGTGAAGCATCGGGCAGCCAGGCAGTACCGCTACCATTTCGGCTCATTGGTATGTTTAATGAATACGCTTGTGTCATTAGCATTCCATCGTGTCTCTGGTGACTTGCACTTGATTTTTCCCCGCTTATTGTTTCATGATTGTTTGCTTCATTTTTGGGTACTGTGGCATTTTCCTTTACCCCACCAGCAGTATTTGCTTGTAGAAGACTAGTATCTTTTGCAGCGTGATGTGCTTGGTGCTGGTACGCTTCTGTTTCCGAAGTCACTGATTTTACTTCATCCTCAATAGGCTCATCCCTTTTTTTATTGATTGTATCTTTTGCTAATGAGTGAACATGGGGTTGATGCGCATTAGGTTTGGGCGCTACTGCTTTTGGTGTGGTTACTTTTGGAGAAAATTTTTTCTGGAGATCCCCTTTTAAAACTGCTGGCTTTTTCTTGGCCTTTACAGGAGTTTTTGTTTTTTTAACGGGAACCTTTTTAGCTGGTTGATGGTGTTGGTGATCCTGTGCTAAAAGTGGGCCCGTGAAAATAACTAAGTTTATAAGTATCAATAGAAGCTTTTTCATTTACAACAGTTTTTCTTGATGAATATTCCTTTAATAAAATTGAGTATTGTTGTTAGTACTTTCATGCTGTATGATATTCGTGTGCCTGTGGCTGAATAAAGTTTTGTAAGTACAAGTGAGTGACACAACGATGTTGAATGAAGACTTCCTGTTGGTTAACAAAACTTTACTAATACAAGCAATCTTCCTTTTATAATATTAGCATTGCTGCGGCCATTGCTACCATAAGCAAGTCTTCAACAATGGTAACTGTACTCATAGGCAGGTTGAAAACTGCACCAAGGCAGGCGCACTTGATTTTTCGTTTTTCGAGCACAGATTGGATAACGCCGATAGCGCTAAAACCCATAACTACGATTGTAGCAATATTGGTAATGGTAGGATTCCACTGCGTTAAGTAGGCAATGCCTAGGGCCAACTCGATAAAGGGATATAACATGCCATAGCCTCGCCAATGCTTCGCTAAAACATCGTAAGTACTGTAGCTGTTGGCAAAGCCTTGCAGATCGAGCAGCTTAAAAAATGAAAAGGCGAGAAAAAAACCGGCCATAAAATAGTGCATCCAATTGTTGAGATGGAAGTCATTTTGCCATGATGCGACAAGAGATATACCGGTAATAAATGTAAAAACAAGCAGCAACGGTTTATAAGTCAGGAGCCAAGATTTTTCCACTTCCGGGGCGGTTGAAATAGAAGAAGGATGTTGATGGCCGCTTTCCGTTATGGTATAATTTCCTGCCTTGTTTATTGCTACTTGAAGCACTGTTTGATTAACATGCTTGTGCATTGAAAGGGTAGCCTGTGGAGCATTTAGTTGAATATCGGCGGAAGTTATTTCTCCTATTTTGAGCAACTCACTCTTAACCTTTGCAACACAATTATTGCAAGTCATTCCTGTTATGTTATAAGTGTGTATCATTTTAATTTTATTTGATATTGCAAAGCTAGCTCAGGGGGAAGGCGTACTTGTTATACAATTAAGTGTATCATTTACAAGATTTCAAGTTTTAGACCTGATCGAGCGGCTTGCGATGATGATCCTTAAGTTGTTTGAAGTCGCTTGGTGTAAAACCGGTGATTTTTTTAAACTGGCTGGAGAGGTGAGCGACGCTACTATACCCTAGTTTGTATGCCATTTCACTTAATGTAAATTGATTGTACACCAGCCATTCTTTTACCTTCTCAATCTTTTGCAAGATGAAAAATTGTTCGATGGTTGTGATTTCTATTGTTGAGAAGAGGTGGCTTAAATAATTATAGTCGCGATGTAATTCGTCCGTTAAATATGCAGAAAGATTGAGGTTCCAATCCTCGAGGTTAGAGTAGTGAACGAGCTGAATGATGAGGTTCTTTATTTGCTCTACCAGTTTAACTTTCTGGTCATCTAATAGTTCGAAACCTTCTTCTTCTAATCGCACTCGTAACAGGTCAATCTTTTGTTGGTCTGCATTATCTACAACATGAATTTTACCTAATGAAACATGGCTTGCGGGTAAGTGTAGTTCGCTCAGTACGTTTTGTACTACTTTAATACACCTGCCACAAACCATATTTTTAATATTTAGTTCCATTTCTGATGCTTATAAAACATTAAATAGTAGGTGCTCTACACGTATTAAAAAACCGTTGGGAGCAGTGCGAAGCATAGATGATTTCAATTGATGTCGGTAGCCTAAGTCGATCCGGGTCTGGCTGTTTACAATTACCTGCAATGAAGGAGAAATATCAATAAAATACTTCCCGTTACTATTAAGCCTTTGCGCCAGCAACTCTACCATCAGGTTAAGGTTGGTTTGCTTGTAATCGGTGTATTCCTGAGGCAACATTAATTTGCCAAAAGAAAAAGTATAATTCATTGCACTGTTTGATTGGTGTGCAGGGAACTTATAGGAATTATTATCTAATGCTTTTTCGAAACTTGCCAAGGCAGATAAGGCTACTTTATTTAAAAGTTGGGTAGCAACAAGCCCGGCTTCGTAACCACTGTTGTGGGCATTCGTTTCAATCTCTTCCTGGTGAATATCGCTGTTGTTATAACTCACCCTGCCAAAGCCTGCCATTCTAAAATGGCTATGAACATTGTCCTTACTTAAGAACCTATATTTAGCGTAAGCGCCACCGCCTTCAGCAACCAAATTCTTTTTACGATTGCTTACGAAAGCTTCACCATGTACCATCAGGTTTTTGGTCACTCCCCACATTACTTCAGGCAAAAGGTGGTAGTTTATGTTACCATTATGAATGTCTTTCATCATCATATTGGTCACCCTTAATCCTACTGATTTGGCCGGCATATTGCTTGCAGGTTCTGTATATACAAATAACTCCTGGCTACTACCCGCTATATAAAAAAGCAGCAGGAAGCCAATTATAAATAGTTTTGATTTCATTTCGTTTTAGGTTTTAACACCTACAACAATTCCTTCAAAATGATCTCTAACCTTTCTTCTCCCGGATCAATTGTGTATATTTTGCCTTGCTTGTCAATAAGAAAGGTGCTGGGAATATACCGGATGTTCCAGGTGTAGGTTAACATATTACCTTTAGCAGCTTTTGTGTCAATCACCTGCATCCAGGTGATCTTGTCCTGCTTAACTGCCTTATTCCATTGTGAGGCATTATCATCTATTGAAACGCCAAAGATCTCAAAACCTTTATTCTTGTATTTGTTATACAATTTGGAGATAGCCCGGTTACTTTGCCTGCATGGTCCACACCACGAAGCCCAGAAGTCAAGCAACACGACTTTGCCTTTCAGGTCAGATAATTTGGTCATTTTCCCGTTTGCATCAGGTAATGAAATTTCTGGAGCAACAGTTCCAGGTTTTGGCTGAGCATAAGTAACAGCACAAATGCAAATAGCTGCAAGGAAAAGTAAGAGTAATTTTTTCATTTTGAAGTCTAAAAAGCTACGGTATTTATTACTGTAGCTAAATTATTGTAGCGTTATTAAATAGTAACGTGATAAATACGATTGCTACCGGTGCTTGCATTTTTAGTGCAGCAACTTTGCATTACACCAGTTTTCACACATTCCATTTTAGTTGCAGCAGCGTACTTTTTATAAACCTTATCGTTCACAAACTTTTTATCTACTACCTGAAACGTTTTATCCCCCGTTAATATTTGATTTTTTATATTCAAAAAATGCAGGCTCTGGCCTCCTAATGCAATGTGAGCGTCATGGCTTACATTAACGTTATCGAACTTCGCTGTTACATTAAGATTAGAAACAGAAAATCCTGCATCTTCCACTGCTTTTTTCATGGCATCAAAGCTTACATTATGGCCGTCTTTAAAGTCGATCGTAAAAGTTGATTCCTTTATATTAGTACTGATTTTACCAGCAAAAGGCAGTTTTTTGAGAGACTTATAAATCGCATTAGAACACATACTGCATGTAAGCCCGCTTGCCTGTAGTTTAGCTTGTTTATATTGCGCCTGGGCTTGAATTACCAACAGGCTTGCTATAATTACAAATAGCTTTTTCATAATTTTTCTTGTTTTAATTCTACTTCGAGCAACAAGATTTCCCATCTGAACAACATGTAGCGGTGGAGCCAGCTTTACAACAATCTGCTTCAGCAGTTGGCTTACAACAGTCATCCTTGGTGCAATTCTCTTTGACTTTGCAGCATGAAGCTTTAGCTACTTCATCGACGACCTTTCTTTCGTACTTGCAGCAGCCATGTAAACCATTATAAGCTTCATTGTTTGCGGTTGCGTTTTGGGTATCATGTCCAACTGAGGCTACTTTTTCCTCGATGCCCTGTAATGTAGATTTTGAGGGAGCGTAAGAGACAGCGAGCATTTGAGTTTCGGAGTTCCAGGTTGCAATACTGGCGCCTGCTAATTTTGCGGCTTTCTCAATACGTGTTTTACACATGCCGCAGTTACCGTACACTTTTACGGTTTCCTTTTTTAATGAGGATGTTTTTGCCTGTGCGCTAACAGAGAATGTAGTTAGAGAGAATATAAAAGCTATTAAAATATTAAGCGTTTTCATCGTATAAATATGTATGGTTGATAAAAATAAAATACAGCTACTATTTTTGTAGTAGTCCATTTACTTTAAATCAACATCATATTCTAAAAACGCTATATTGAACGTATAGGGGATTACCAATAACAAGCGGAGGTCCGTGAGCAACGGGAAAATTTGTAAGCTCCGCCGGAAGTTTTGAAACATCGATTAAAGAAATTTTTACAGGAAGGTTAGCCACCAGCGGTTGAATACCTGCAATGTCAGCAGAAGCTTTATGAGCATTATCGACCTTCACCACCTTCACCTTGTCTTTGCAGCAATCACTTTTTTTATCCTCGCTTGCTTTTTTGCAAAGGCAATTTTTCGTCACCTTCTTGCCCATGCATAAATGGGTATTTAATACCATACCATTAGTGGTAGTGATATAAAGAACAGCCAATATGAAAGCAAGAAACTTTTTCATCGAGAAGCCGAAGTTACAATGCAAAACGCGTTTCTAAAAAAGATTAACGAAATTAAGTTTTCAGTTGGGTTAACCAGATCAGGTTAGGAATATTCGTGGTACAAACATTCCTATTCCGATTATGCATCGTTGCGCCGCATTTCGTTCATCTTTTGTGCTACTATTTAGCTTTTATTACGTCGTGCTCGATGAAGTCTCCTTATTACAATCTTAGTTGCTTCAAAACATCTACTCCGTTTATTGCAGTAAATACGACGATTATCACGAGTAGAATTAGTGTTCCCTCGTATACTTGTAGTGGATGTAACCTTCTCTTACCTGGCGATTAAGAATAAGGTTAGTGCTTGTTAATTCTGTTATTTGTGCAGTCTCTGTTGCGGCGTGGCAGCTTGAATTTATGTTTAATACGTTATCAGGCAAGAGTTGGTATGAGCCTATGCAGTTTTGCATAGAAGTTTGAGAAAGCGTATTCTTAAAATATTGGTTAGTGCTGGTAAATTCTATAATCTCGGAATAATCTAAAGAAACAGGATGCCAGGCAAAATCACCGCCGTTGGTGTATCCATTAAACGTCTCGCTGAGTCTCCATTTGCCTGCTAAACCATCGTTTTTCGTGCTACTGCTTTTTTTACAGGCTGCAGTTGAAAGTAGAACCACAATTATTAAAATCCTGGTGATCGTTTGCATAATAGCACTTTTAAATAGTTCCTGACGAGACACTGTTATTAATTGAAACGTTGCTCGGTACTTTACATTTTAGCTAGAATGATGGTAGTAATAAGCTGAATAAAGAAACTAAAGTACAAGAGTGCGACGCAACGGCTGCCGAACTAAAAATAAATGCTGGCAACATAAAAATCCTCGAAATAACAACCGGCTTAGTTGATAAATCTCCACCAAATTCCAACCCGCAACCAGCCGCCAGGATAAGGATAATTAGGCGCAGCAAAATTGTTACGTGAGAAGCCGGCATTGCCATTGCTGACGTCGAAAGCGTTGAGGTTTTCGTACCGCACGAAAGCATTGAAACTCTTGATCCTGAAATTGCCAACAAGATTTATCTCCGGCCTGTTATTGATGGTTTGCGTGCCCTGGTAAAAAAACTGGCCAACAAAAGGCGAATAATTATCTGCTTTATAGGGCGTATGGTACCTGATTTCTACACCAGTAGAAAAAACCATGTTGCGGGCAAAAACACCTTCGAAAAGAAGCCTGTTGCGGGTAAAAATCAATGGCAGGTTTAAAGGCGGATTTCCTGCGGTTTTTTGAAGATGTACTTCACTGTATAAATTTAGGGCAATGCCTGACTTGAACTTTCTTAAAACAAAGATCTTCTCTCCGCTTACATGAAGCACATTAAACAAAGTAGACTCCTGGTTGGAGTGGAAGAAACTATCCATGTAAGTGTAATTGCTAACCAGATAATAGTTAGCAGTCAGGGTAAATCTAAGCGGCTCATTATTGACCGAAGCACGAAGCCGGGTAATGTTTTCTTTATTGAACGAAGTTGCAGGTTTTACTGGGAAATTTGTTTGGCCAGAAAGCAGCGAAGAAGGCGTTCTGTTTACATTTAAAAAGCCTAACTCAACATTGCCAAGCTTCGGATTTAAGAACTTTTTCAGCAGAACATTGGCACTGTAATCTCCGCTATTCAAACCACTCAAATGCAAGACACCTACAGCTTCTACTTCCCACTTTTTATTTCTTGTACGGTTTCTATATTCACCGTTGGCAGCTATATTTAAAAACCTTTTCGTGCCTCCTTTAATTACTGTAGAGAGGTTTTGGACAGTAAGTCCCGCTTTTAAAAACTGGTTTAAATTATTCTTTTGGGGGAATGAAACAATGCTGAAGTCATTCTTCAACTCCTTCCACACATCATTGAAGAGAATAGTATCGCCGGTGCGAATTGGGTAATTGAAAAAATTATGATAATCGCTACTGTCGGCCCTATAATCCTGAAAAAGAAAATCGTACTTGTTATAACTGAAGGTGTGTTGAAACCTTATTCTCGGGTAAAATAACTGGATGGTAGTGCTGTCGTTTACTATAATAGAATCCTTTTGGCCAAGGTCGTATTGATGCCGGTAAAGAACTGTTCTTTCTGTATAAACGTTACCGGTGTTAACCAGAGTACTGAAAAAGTTTCTATTCAGTTCTGCTGTTCCACCAAGCCTTGTGGGTATTACGAATGGGTTATTGAAACCTTCCGTACCTTCTAAGGAAGTATCACTTCTAAGTCCCCCATTTTCTGACGACTTTGATTTATTGCTGATAAAAGCCGCGTAGGCGGTATAGCGCTTGTTCTTGCTTTGAATTGAACCGTGAAGCCTAACATTGTTATGACTTGCGTTTTGGCTTCTAAACTCACCGGGAGCATTTATAAACCTGTACTGAAAACCAAGGTTGAAATTTGGGTTGACATTTTGGGTGTGTAATATATCTACCATTTGCTCCTGCTGGCTACCAAGCATGTAGCCAAGTTCCGTATAAGGCCTTGTCGTTTGGTAAAACTTAGTATTCTCGATGGTGAACTTGTAGTTATCGTAAGCATGAAAACTGGGATCCCAGCCGGGTCTAAGATTAGGATTGAAAACTAAAGAGCGGGCTGCTGTGCCAAAATTACCCACGTGAACATAATGTGCAGGAACGGGGTAGCGCCTTGTAAAATCGTTGATAGATGAATCGAGAAAATGTATACGACTTGAATCGAAATAGCGATAGAAAATAGTTATAGAGTCGGCATTGCTGTTGCGCGACTGTAAAGAGTCGCCTCCCTTTATTCTTGTATTTGGTATAACCCTTCCCTGGTTGTCGTATTGAACGTTTTGTGTTTCCAAAGCTCTCTTTTCTACATTTCTTGCCTGTGCAAAAACGTTAGTTGTAGTAAATACAGCTAATACACACAGGAAAAGCAAACGAGCGAAAGAAGAAACTGGGTTCATTAAAAAAGTATCTGTTAATACAGGACAACACAAAGATTAATAAGTTCTTTGTTGTAAGTAGATTGTTGCAGGTTAAGCGATCACTTTTAACAGTTCGTATAACCTAACTGAAATGGTACTGTCCCTTACAACTCTTTTATCAGTTCAATAAATATAGAAGTAAGTTTTGGCTCAGCATCTTTAGCGGCTTGCAGCACTTCTTCATGTGTTATAACGTTGTCTTCTTCGCGGATACCAATATCGGTAATTACACTCATTGCAAACACCTTCATTCCACTGTGTACTGCAGCTATCACTTCCTGCACCGTACTCATGCCAACTGCATCGCCACCTAAAGTTTGGATGAGCTTGTACTCAGAACGAGTCTCGAAAGTTGGGCCGGTAACACCAGTGTAAACGCCGGTGCGTACAGTTATCTCGAGTTTCTCAGCAATTGCCTTTGCTTTTGTGATCAACTCAACACTATAGGGTTCACTCATATCAGGAAAGCGAGGGCCAAGCTCTTCTTCATTTTTACCAAGCAAAGGGTTAAGCGTAAAGAGGCTGATATGATCTTTGATAATCATTAAATCACCAACGACAAATTTGCTATTAACGCCGCCTGCAGCGTTAGAAATCAAAACAGTTTCTACCCCAAGTTGCTTCATTACACGAATTGGAAACGCCACCTGTGCTGGTGTGTACCCTTCATAAAAGTGGAAACGGCCGGCCATTGCAACCACATTCTTCCCTCCTAGTTCGCCAAAGATTAATTTCCCACTATGTCCTTCAACGGTGCTTACCGGGAAGTTGGGAATATCACTATAAGAAATTTCCTTTTCAACTTTAATTTCATTTACGAAGCTGCCTAAGCCGCTACCAAGTACAATACCTATTAAAGGCACTGTATTACATTGCTGCTGTATATACGAAGCTGTTTCTTTCAGTTGATCAATTAACGCCATGTTTCTTTATTTGAAGGGCAAATATAGAGGGAAACACTCTTCGTGCAGGCTACGAGAAAAAACGGGTGATAGAATGGTCTTCAGTTTTTTGTTTTTATGGTCATCAATAACACCTTTAGATTTTTTAAAGTCAGCTATAAGATTGCGTGGTAAAACATTGAAGCGAAAGATGCGCAGCGATTTGTACGTACAAGTGAGTGACACAACGATGCTGAATAATGTACTAATGCCAGCTCCCAAAAATTCATTTGAATATTCAAAAGGCAATATTTAATTCGACTATCTTCGCCAAAATTATTGCGATATGAATTTGCACGAATACCAAGCAAAGGAGCTCCTGAAAAGATATAACGTGCCCGTACAAGAAGGCATTGCAGTAGATAACGTAATGGCTGCGGAAGAAGCTTACAGGCAAATTAAAAATGATTACGGTAATAACTTTGCTGTAGTTAAAGCACAGATACATGCCGGTGGACGTGGTAAAGGTAAGATTGAAGGTAAAGAACAAAGAGGTGTTGCTGTCGCGAAAAACCTTGAAGGTGTTACCGATATCGCAAAAAATTTGTTGGGTGGTACGCTGGTTACAATACAAACCGGACCAGCAGGTAAAAAAGTAAATAAGATCTTGATTGCGCAAGACGTTTATTATCCTGGTCCTAACGAAGTGAAGGAGTTTTACCTGAGCATTTTGTTGGATCGCACCAAAGGGCAAAACGTTATAATGTACAGTACCGAAGGCGGTATGGACATTGAAGAAGTTGCGCATAATACCCCTGAAAAAATCTTTAAAGAGTGGGTACATCCTGGTGCTGGATTGCCAGGTTTCCAGGCTCGTAAAATCGCTTTCAACTTTGGATTAAGTGGTGAAGCATTTAAGAATTGCGTGAAGTTTGTAACCAATCTTTACAACGCTTATATTGGTCTTGATTGTAGCATGCTCGAGATCAACCCGCTGTTTAAAACATCAGACGAAAAGATAATTGCTGTTGACTGTAAGATGGGTCTTGATGAAAATGCATTGATGCGCCATAATGAATTGGCTGCCATGCGTGATGTGAATGAAGAAGATCCAACTGAAGTTGAAGCAGGACAATACAACTTGAACTTTGTGAAGCTTGATGGCAACGTTGGTTGCATGGTTAACGGTGCTGGTCTTGCTATGGCTACCATGGACATGATTAAATTGGCCGGTGGTGAGCCTGCAAACTTCCTTGATGTGGGTGGTACTGCAAATGCACAAACTGTTGAAGCTGGTTTCAAGATCATTATGAAGGACCCGAATGTAAAGGCTATCTTAATCAACATTTTTGGTGGTATCGTTCGTTGCGATCGTGTTGCTGCAGGTGTTATTGAAGCTTACAATAAAATGGGTAACATTAACATTCCTATCATCGTGCGCTTACAAGGTACCAACGCCGTTGAAGCCAAAAAGTTGATCGACGAAAGTGGACTGAAGGTACAAAGTGCCATTCAACTAAGTGAAGCTGCTGATTTGGTTAAGAAGGCAGTTGCTTAAGTAGGTTGTAAGTTTTAGGTAATAAGTTATAAGTAAAATCCTATCAGCTTTTGTTGATGGGATTTTTTTGTTATAGGCATTGGGTTTTCATGGCATCATCGTTGTGTCACTCCCTTATACAGTACTGCAACGCTGTGCCAACTTCTATTTCAAAAGGCTACCAGCAAGTACAAAAACTAGAAATAATCGTAATTTTAAATCAAATATTTCTTATGGACTTACAAGAAATTAAGATGAAACTTCACTCTAATATTGATCTAATTGAAGATGAAACTAAACTTGAAATGCTTAATGAAGCGGCAGAGGCATATGCCACTAACCAAGCTGACATATTAGATTTGTTAACTGCTGAACAACGGGACAGGTTAGATCAATCTATAAGTCAAGCAGATGAAGGAAAGCTTACTTCAAATGAGGAAGTAATGAAACTATCGCAGCAATGGCTTACAAAATAAGCTGGACTACAAATGCGATTGAAGATTATCAAAAGGTAATAGAATATCTTTTAGCTAACTGGTCCCTACGTGTTGCTACCGATTTCGAGACGATAGTAAATAAGAAATTAACGATCCTCTCAACAACCACTTATGGGAGTTCCTTCTCAAAAGTCGTCACAGATTAGAAGTATGCTCTTTACAAAACATAATAGATTATACTATAGAATTAGAGAAGATACAATTCAACTTTTAAACATCTTTGACACCCGACAAGACCCTTCTAAAAGGCCTTATTAATTACACAGTGGATTAAAGAACATAAACTTAGTGGAACAGATAATAATTAGAAAGATAGAACCAAAAGACAATAAAGCTTTAGCAATAATTGTAAGAAGCGCATTAGCAGAATTTGGTGCAAACAAACCGGGAACAGTTTACTATGATGATACTACCGATCATTTATACGAACTGTTCCATGAGCCGGGAAGCATTTATTATGTGGCAGAACAAGACGGACAAATTTTAGGAGGTGCAGGCATTTACCCGAGTGAAGGATTACCAGATGCAACTTGTGAATTGGTAAAGATGTACTTAAGCAAAGAAGCACGTGGTAAAGGCTTAGGCAAAGTACTTATTGAAAAAGTACTTGAATTTGCAAAAGGTTTCGGCTACTTACAAGTATACATTGAAACCATGCCTGAACTTAAAAAGGCCGTTACAATCTATGAAAAATTCGGCTTTGAATTTCTAAATGGACCATTAGGCAACACTGGTCATTTTGGTTGTGATGTTTGGATGCTGAAGAGGTTGTAGGTGTAAGGTGTTAGACTATAAGTCAGCCAGCATGGGGGCCTGTACCCTAGGAGAGAAGTGTTAATATCTTATCGATTACTAACTTCATGAACATTGCCTTCGCTGAGGTTATTTTACTGTCAATTAAGCTTTCATGCAGAACGAAAATTTTGTGTAGTCTTAATTCGCTCTGCTTTAATAATGGGGCTTCCTCGTAATCTTTATGTAAAATAGTAAGGGAAAGCGAATCGTTCCGTAACCTTGTAGTTACTTGCATAAGAAGATAGTCACCGGTTTGATTGACAGTGTGGTTCGAGATGATGAGTCCGGGTCGTACCTTTTCTGATGAAGCATCGCTGAAAGGAAATTTTACCCAAACTATATCCCTCTTTTATAGCTCACTTTTTATACATTTTTTGTAGATCGTCGTCCTCCTCAGCAAGCCAATCCACCGACAATGCTTCCTCGGACGCCAGTGTGTACGAACTAATAGAATTAGTTTGTTTTATGTTTTTTACGTAGGGGAGTGAGTTTAGTAATTCGGTTAACTGTTCAGCACTATCATCTTCCACAATTACTTCATACTTTTTCATCTTTTAAAATTAATAAAATCCTACTGCCTGATAACAACAAAAAAAAAGAAATTATTTATATCACCGTTTCATGTTCTAGCTTTTCAGGTTTAGGCGTTTACTCCAACTACCTACTCTCTATCACCACTTCACTCGAAACTTCTCCCCCACAGCAACCAAATCTTTTACTACCGCCTCTACTACAGGAATACCTTCTTTCATTCTTATCGCTTCCATTTCTCTTTCGGGATCGCCTGGTATTAATACTTTTTCCTCGCCCGGTCCTGGTTTTGCATTTCTGAAGCGGCCGATCCAATTGTCCATGTGCTGTTTAAATTCATCGGCAGGACGAAAAGCGTCTACACGCATTGCGCCGAAGAAATGTCCTAACCCTTGTCCGGGCATATTTTCGGGCATTGGTATATAAGCAGGAAACGGAGGTGCCCACGGACCATAACTTGCCCCACTTAAAACTGCAGAGAAAATGTCTACTATACTTCCTAAAGCATATCCTTTATGACTGCTATGTTCTCTATCACTTCCAAGCGGTAGCAATGCGCCACCAGCTTTTAATTCATTAGCATTTGTTGAGGGATTGCCGTCCTTATCCTGAACCCATCCGGAAGGGGTGTCTAAGTTTTTGCGTTGTAATATTTCGAGTTTGCCGTTAGCTGCTGTTGTTGTTGCAAAGTCAGCAACAAAGGCCGGTTGTTTACCTGCAGGAATGGCGACAGCGATAGGATTTGTGCCAAGCATTTTTTCAATGCTAAACGTTGGTGCAACTAATGCACTTGCATTGGTCATTGCTATGCCTATCATATCATTTTCTAAAGCCATCATTGCGTGGTAGCCGGCAATGCCAAAGTGGTTGCTGTTCTTTACGCTTACCCAACCTGTGCCTACATTTTTTGCTTTATTAATAGCTTCCTGCATAGCAAAAGGTGCTACTACTAAACCGAGCCCTGCATCTCCATCAACCACTGCTGTTGAAGGTGTTTCATGTACAACTTTTATTTGCGGATGTGCATTGATTCTTTTGGCTTCCCATAAGCGAACATAACCGCTTAAGCGGGCAATACCATGGCTGTCTATCCCTCTTAAATCTGCTGATAGCAAAACGTTAGTCGCAAGAGTTGCATGTTCATCGCTGCAGCCTATAGCCTTAAAAACACTGTATGTAAAATCGAAAAGATGCTGGTAAGTAAAAACATTTTCCATGGCTGCAAAGTAAAGGAAAACAGAGTTGCTATTGCATGATACTAATGCTATTAGAATTACAAAAAGATGAAGTGATTGCGACGCAACGATGCTGCTATGAAATACTAATGCCGGTATAAAAAAGATGATAATTACACAGCCACAGGGCAAAAAAATAGCCGGCATAGTGCCAGCTATTTTTTATTAGTCAATTAAGTTTTTATTCGTACGTCCGCGTTAGCGACATGCTTTTAGGTATATCGTTTACCTCGATACCGAAAGACTTATTGGGCTTACTTCCCATCTTTATTACAAGGCGTCCGCCAATCATTATATCATGGTGAGTAATATAGCTTTTAGTGTATGGCTTGCCATTAAAAGTTATAGACTGGATGTAGATATTTTTAGGGCTGTTATCCTCAACCTCTAGTTTGAAGGTAAGTCCGTTAGGTAACAACATTATTGCCTGGTCAACAAGAGGGCTTCCGAAAACATATTCGCCACTCGCAGGGTTTACAGGATAAAAACCAAGCGCACTGAAAATATACCATGCACTCATCTGTCCGCAATCTTCGTTTCCTATAAGTCCATCGGGCTCGTTTTTATAAAACTTCGTCATGATTTCCCGCACTCTTTCGGCTGTCTTCCATGGCTTCTGGAGGTAGCTGTACATGTAGGCAATATGGTGACTAGGTTCGTTGCCGTGCGCATACTGGCCGATTAAACCAGTAACATCAGGCGGTGTGTTTCCCGTTTGCCTGCTTGAGACAGTAAACAATGAATCCAGCTTTTGTTCCAAACCATTTTCGGTTAAGAAACTTCTTTTCAAACCTTCAATATCGTGTGGAACGAAGAAGCTATGTTGCCATGCATTTCCTTCGGTGTAAGGATGAGCAGTTCCATAATTACTCTCGAATGGATCGAAAGGTTCAACCCATTTACCATTCAAAAGCTTTCCCCTGAAAAAGCCTCTTTTTGCATCAAACAGGTTCTTCCAAAGGCCTGCTCTCCTGTTAAAGGTTGCCGTGTCTTCGTACTTTTTCAATTTCTTGGCTACCTGTGCAATGCACCAGTCGTCAAAAGAATATTCAAGTGTTATTGTTACGCTCTCTCCCAGCCTGTCAGCAGGAACAAAACCAATATTGCGATAGCTTTCGGTACCGCGGATATTTTGAGCAGCACTTCGTTTTATAGCAGCGTAGGCTTTTTCGTAATCGAAACCTCTAATGTTTTTTAAAATGGCATCGGCAATTATAGGAACTGCATGATAGCCAGTCATGGTATTGGTTTCATTAAAGTGCAGATCCCAAACCGGCAGGTAACCATATTGCTCGTAAAAAGCAAGAAAGCTATTAATAATAGAAGGAACAAGTTCGGTTTGAGTAAGCGTAAGCAACGGATTAGCTGCACGGAAAGTATCCCACAGCGAGTTAACCGACATGGTCATTTTCCCGTTCTTTACATCGCCTCTTACACCTTTGTAATTGCCATACCTGTCGCTAAAAATGGTAGGTGCAAGAAACGAATGGTATAAGGCGGTATAAAATACCTGCTTTACATTTTTATCAGTAGAACTGATTTGCATTTTACGCAACTCCCTTTCCCAAAGATCGCTTGCACTTCGCTTTACGAGGTTAAAGTCCCAGGTTCTAATCTCATTCAGGCTTTCTACAGCACCTTCTATATCGGCAAAGCTCAACCCTACTTTCATAGTTATAGATTCGCCAGCTTTAGTATTAAAGTTGAGGTAGGAGATTATTTCGGTACCTCTTACTTCATTTCTTGTATTTAGTTTTTTATCTACGTAAACAGTAGTGCTCTTTACAGGTTTATTCAACCGAACAGCAAAAAACACTTTTTGATTTTTAGCCCACCCGGTAGAAAAACGGTAACCAACAAAAGTGCTGTCGTCAATTTTTCTAAAATAGCTTTCAGTGGTTTTGTCCCAGTTAATAGCAAAGCCAAGGTCAAAGCGAATCGAGGACTCCGTACTGGCAGGAAATGCATACCTGTGCATAGCACAGCGTAGCGAAGTTGTTACTTCAGCATACACTTTATAATCTTTAAGGCGCACTCCGTAAAAGCCTGGACTTGCTCTTTCCTCTTTATGCGAAAAAGAACTGGAAACTTTTCCTGTGTCTGATCTTCCAACCGTTGGCATTACCGAAATATCGCACAGATCTCCAATACCCGTTCCGCTTAAGTGTGTATGACTAAAACCTGAAATAACTGTATCTGAATAATGGTAGCCGCTGGTCCAGTCCCATCCCTGCGTTCCATTATCAGGGCTTACTTGTACCATTCCAAAAGGCAATGTCGCTCCCGGGTAGGTATGACCATGACCACCAGTACCTATAAAAGGATTTACAAAATCTACAATTCTTGTCTGTTGCCCAAAAGCACCGCCAATCCAAAACGCCAAACCAAAAACCAGCAAAAAACTTCTTTTCATGTATAAATATTATTCAGGTGCA
>JAQBNN010000013.1 GCA_028288505.1 Segetibacter sp.
AAATAATTAATGCTCCAATCGAAGGATGTTCCTTCGCAAAGCATGGTACAAAACGCAATTAAGCCCAGTAGAAAAAGATACTTGTCGGGCTTTACAAAGAGCGGCTTTTTATCAGTTACCGGTGGCCTATCGTATAACTTGTAATTACGAAACCAAAGGCAAGCAAAAACTGCCACAATTGCTACTGCCAGGAAGTGCCATTGTGTAGCTACGTTATTAGCGATCATGTAGGTACCAAAACCAGCGGCACACAAACAAGCTACACTCCAAATACCGTGAAAGGTTACAATGATCGGCTTGTCGTACAAGCGTTGCACTTCGATGGAGTGCGTGTTAAGTGTAATGTTGAAGAAGTTTCTGGATAGCCCATAAAACAATAAAGACGCAGATAACTGCCAGGTATAATTTGAAAACCCAAGGAAGCACAACAAGCTTACAAATATTAAGGCCGAAAGAGCCATGAGATTGGCAGAACCATACTTAGCAACTAACCAGGCTGAAACAGGCATGGCGATAAATAATCCAATTGGTAAACTAAATAATACCACTCCCAATTCACCATCGCTTAATGCTAGTTTCTGCTGTATATCTGGTATTCGCGAAGCCCACGTTGCTGTTATTATACCAGAGATAAAGTAAAATATGCCTGTGATAATTCTTGCCTTCCTTTTTGGTACTAAAGCTTCCTCCATTGCCTAAAAATAGTTAGTATTGAACAACCACTTAAAATACTATTGCGTATATATTATTAAAGCAATAATGAACTTATTTTTTACTTTAACCTACTTTTTGTAAACGCCGACCTTATAAATTGCGTCTATCTATAAAAATAAAAGTCATGCTAACAACTATAAAACCTGGCCAGATTGTAAAGCATTATTCGAAGGCCCTGCATTATGGATTGCAAATGGAAGTAATAGACATTAAGGATGTACGGGCAATGGTTGCCTTTATAAACCTTGATGGCAAGTATGAAGAATTGTGGATTAACCGCGATGAGCTGGACTTATTCGAAGAGAAAGATTTGCCTAAACTGTATTCAACTTCATAAACAATCCCTTCCTTTTAAGTCTGCTGAGCAAGCTTTTACGCTATTCGCCCTGCAACTATTAAAGAAAGTTGCGCCTCTAATATTAGAACGGCTTTTAAAAGGAGATGGTAGTAAATATGCTAAAGCTTATAATGCTTTTATTAATTTCGGTTTCTCTAGTCACCAAAACAAGTGGGCAGGCTTCTTCAACTGCTACTGCCACTGTTACCATTGCAACTCCTGCGGCTACACTAAAAACTTCAGATTTAGACTTTGGTAATTTTTCCGGGACTGTACAAGCAGGCCAGGTTGAAATAACATCCGACGGTTCCCGTATTGTTTCTGGCGGGGTAAAACTTCTCTCGTCGAGCGATAAGGCCGGAGCTGCTTCATTCAAAATTTCTTCAAGACATCATGTTTATGCTATCAGTCTTCCTTCTGAAGACATGACCGTAATTAATGGACAAGGCACCGATGTAATAAAGGTTAGCTCTTTTAACAGCCGCCTATCTATTGGAACTTTTGAGTCGGAAAATGTAACGGTTGGTGCCACTCTTAAAACTTCTCCATCTCAAAAGCCAGGAATATACACCTGTAGCAATATTCCTTTACAGGTAATTTTTCATTACAATTAATTGCTGGCTGTACTATTTAAATTGAATTCTTGCTCAGCATATACTGTAGCCTTAGCTGAATGGTCAGAATAAGTAAGGCGAAGTTTACCCCTGTGTAGATCAAGTCCATTAGGTTTTGTAAGCACTATACTGCAATTACGGCTTGCTGTAGGGGTGTAAACTGCAAGGCCTTTTACGTAACCTACACGGGTAATTTTACCTTGTAAATCTACGTGGTTGATAACTATATCTCCATATACTGACATGTTCCCTGTACGGTTAAGAGTCATTCTAAGAACCGTAAGAGTGTCTTGTTCAACATTTAGAGCAACATTAGAAATTTTGACAGCGGCCTTTGTTTCCCCTGAACGTGCAATTACCGGGATCGAAAGCCCGAATACCGGTACTATCTTTACCGAAATACCAGATGCATCATCTGGCTTAGTGTCTCCCAGCGGTTGTACCTTTGGAACAGCTCTAAGGTATAAATGTGAGCGATATTCACCGGGCTTCATTTCGCCCTGCTTTGTAAGCTGAACTTTTACTGTTTGGGCTTCATTAGGTGCGAGTGTAACAGTACGTGGAAAAATGCGCAGGAAAGGGTCAGCAAAGTTTTGCCCTGAGTCTGGCTGGGTTATAGTTTCAAAAACCCCATCTTCCTTCATACGTACCTGTATAAATGATATCATAAATGTTGCTGAATCCTTTCCTATGTTAGAAAGGTTTAAGTTTTCTGATCGTTTATTGCCTTCAAACAGTACCCGTTTAGGCATTACTAATAAATCGCCCTGCGCTTGTGCATGAAAAGAAAGAACGTTTAAAAAAACGAAAGAACAACAAATAAGGTGTGCGGCAGCTTTAATTAAATGTAACATTATTAACAAGGTATTTTTATAGAAGGGATTAGATTAGGAAACTATTGAAACCAAAAAAAATGCTGCTAGAAGCAGCATTTTTTTAATATAATGGAAGTATTAGTTGTAAGCTACTACTACATTAAACGGTGTTAATGTTGTGTAGGTTCCAGGTACCTGGCTAGCAGCTATAGCTAATGTAGCTCCAACTTTAAAGTTAAAAGCACTTGATGTAATTGTATTGGAAGTTAAACTTTTATCAGTAGTAAAAGTGTTAATGGTCATAGTACCGCCTGTAGGACCAGCCGAACCTGCAGAGTGAGTTAAAGTAACGGCAGAAGAAGGTAAAGTAATATTGAACGTATAGCCTGATGTACCGGTAACATCAAAAGAAGCAGCACTGGCAGTAGCTGAACTTGCCACCAAAGTAACACCACCCGTTATATTACGTGTTGGAGTAGCTGCAGGAGTTAATTCTACAGTACCTGAAGTACCACTAGCTACAATATGACCAAAGTGCATATTTGCAGCATTTGTAATGGTAATTGGCGCAACAATAATAGCTGTTGCAGTAGCTGTACCGGTAGCAGAACTCTGGGCTTTACTTGCTGTACCGAAAGCAGCTAGTACAACAACAGATAATAGGATTTTTTTCATTTCTATTTTTTTGGTTTTGGATTTTTGATAATGTATAAACGCCTTGGATGAGTGTATAGTATGTGGCTTTTCATTTTAAGGAATTATTAAGCGTTACCGGAACCTATGTGTTTGTTTGAATGCCCTCTAAAGACATTTTTGTACTAAGCTTTTTTAAAATGTATTTAGCTTTCGTTGCGTCTCACACTTGTACTTCTCACCTATCATCAGCTTTCTATTTGTTTATTCTAAAGAGCCCATTGCAGTTTAAACAAGTTGACTTTAGTTACTGCCGACAACGAGTGCGACGCAACGATGATTAACCGCAGATATACTGCCGGCACCAAAAAATCAGTAGTAGTAGTAGTATAAGCGTGTGGCAGTAATATGAAAGCTATTTACTTATTGCCTGTTGCTAGAACTCAATAAGATCTTAAGTCCGTCTGCTATGCCTCCATTAATGTCTTTCTTAAGGGTAAATATTATGTCGCCTGATGATATCATTTTTAAAGTGGCTAATTGTTTAGGGTCAATTTTGGCAGTGTATCTTCCAGGTGCTAAACCTATATAAGTAAAGAAACCATCAGACTCAGTAACAGTACGTGCAATAATATTGCCCCTGCTATTAAAGATGTTTACTAGTATGCGGCCTTGGCCAACTTGGTCTTCTGCATTTTTAACGAACACTGTTCCCGAAACTTCGCCAACTACTGCAACGGGTACTTCTACAACTTTAAAAGTATTAGGGCTTATTTGAACTTTAATAGTTGCGTTTTTTATTTGCCAGGCTATATTATCAAAACTGCTTTTGTCGAGTTCAATAATATAATCAGTGTAAGCGTCGAGGTTAAAAATTCTAATAACCCCATCTTTTCTTTCGATCTTACCGCCATTTACTTTCAGGTTGAGGCCTGGAGCATTAGGTTCTCCTAAGTC
Organism: Segetibacter sp.; assembly: GCA_028288505.1. GTDB lineage: Bacteria > Bacteroidota > Bacteroidia > Chitinophagales > Chitinophagaceae > Segetibacter. Next base: position 4,071 of record JAQBNN010000013.1, read on the forward strand.
GCGTACACCATTACAATTAAGATCGAGGAATGGAGAAATTACAAGCCCGCCTCTGCCAATACTACTTTGACCGTTAGGAATTATTTTGCGGGAGTAATCATCGTACAAAAGACTTCCAAAGGCCGACAGTGTTGTGGAAGATATTTTATTTCCATGGCGTGCAAAAAAAGCCGTTTGTGCAAATGAAAAATTGTACCTGAAGCCAAGGGTAAGATAACCTGCCTTAGCCGTCATACTTTTCTCGTAGGTGAGGCTTAGAAGGCCTTTACCGGAGACGTTCTTTTCTGCCTCGCACTTAAGCATATTGAAGCTCTTCTGCTTATAATCGAACTGGGCCTGGGGTGTTAATCTTATTCTTTTAGGTAAACGAAAGGTAAGTGCAGCATTGCTAAGCATAGTAATATCTGAGGGATCAGTATATACTGCAGTAGTTGTAATATTAGTGCTAACACCTGACACAACACTTGATAATAATAACTCGGTAAAAGTTTGGGTAAACTTAGGCATTGTTACCTGGTTAAAAGTTAACCGGGAGAAGGCAACCATTTTATTTCCTCTCAAAGGCATTGTAATTACTGCTTTGCGCTCTTCCAGATAGTTGATATTTACTGCTGTTTGCCCAGGCTCATATTTTGTATAATTCACTTCAAACTGGCCTTCCCAAGGTAGGCGGTAATTGATCATTCCTTTGGAACTAACACCGTAGGTATGCTGGCCTGCTACAACTACTTTTGGGCCTAGCCGTAACGAGGCATTTATAAAAGGCATACTTTTTCCGACTGCAATTGCAGAAAGATATTCGACACCTGCCCCTACAGTCATCCTTTTGCTTAACCCATAATTTAATAAAGCCCGGGAGAATTTGCTTTTTCGATCATCTTCAAGTATTCCTGCCGTAAGATTGTATTCAAAACGGTTAACGGGAAGAAAATTGAATGGTATATTTACAGTTTGCTCGCTAACTCTTTCTTCTCCATAAGGGCTATAGAAGCGTAGCTTGATAATAGAATTACCGTAAACAATAGGTACATCAAAAGAAAAGAAGCCTGAAGCATCTGCTTTTACAAAATCAACCAACACTTCGTTCACATAAAGCTCTACGGTCCAACCCGGTTCGGTAGTATTGCTTATTCTGTAGGTACCAAAAGAGCGCCTGAAAGTGGTAGGCTGGTTGGTAATCTGTACACCGTTAACCGGGGCTAATAACGAAGAGATAGAGGATGTACTAACTCTTCCTAAAGTTACCTGGCTTAGATTGGCATTTTTATTATTAACGTATCTCCACCTATATACTTGCTGGTTATTTTTAGTGGTACCAATGCTACTATGGTTGAAGATTACATTTACTTCCCCACCAGCTACAATTGCGCCCACCCCAAGGCTTACTATTGCAGTAGTATTTAGATTTGAAGCCTGAGTACTGTTTACATTCCATTCAACTATGCCGAGTTTAAACAATGAGAAAGCATTCTCTATTGTAGTGTCCACCTTCTTTTCCCCTTTTAACTTGCCTACATTTTTTCGCATTGCGTCCTGTTGAATTTCCTTGATAGCAGGGATGTCCAGTTTTGTTACCAGGTTCACAGAAAGACTCCTGAAGGTGAATGGGCATTCTAAGCCAAAAACCTGCGAAAAATAACCTGACTTTAGGTAAAGGTTAGTGGATGTACGAATTAGATCACCGGGTTTAAGATTGATGGTTCTATTCTCGTAATGGATTAAGTTGTTTATTTTATCAACAAGGAATAATGCTTTTGGAGAAATAAAAAATCCTGAAACAGTATCGTAATCTTGCGAAAGGAAGCTTTTGATTTTTAAATAGTCAAAAACATCTTTTATTGGTAGGTAAGCTTCCTCATTATGAATGACGGCAGCAATCTCAATACTTCCTAATCGCTGCACGTTAAGTGTAACTGAAATTTCATCGTAAGTATCCGTAACCTGGCAAAACGAAGCAAATGGAGCAACGAGGAAAAAAAATACAATGAGAAAATCAGGTCGCAACGAAATACGAATGCAGTTAAAGCATTTGCATTGTTTATAAACGACATGAGATTTCATTTTGATAGGAGAAGGGGATTAAAGGTTAAAATTTATTCCTGGTTAAAAGTGAGATAGAAATTACCGGTATAGTTTCCTGGTGGCGAAGCTGTAGCATCTCCTACTGTCAACTTTCCTCCAATATGAACGGCTGTTTTTGCTGGTGGTGCCGCGGTTGTCATAAAAGGTGAAGTGGGATAGGAACTGCCAATAGTTAATATAACCGAGCCTCCATTGCTTCCGGCTAAAGTCACATTTGGACCATTCATAAGAGAGAAAACAGAACCTTGCTCCGATTCAAACTCAAAAATAGCCTGGCAGGAAAATACGCCAAGGTTAAGTAATTGAACGGAACCTGCTACAGACCGTACTCCACTTGTTGAAATGCTTATGGTACCGCCAGAACCGTTGTGTGCAAAAGCTCCAAACTGTAAATTTTGAACCGTATAGATCGAAAGTGATCCTGGATCAAGGGGCAATGTGTCAGTTGGGCTTTGAGAAAAAGAATGAAAGGAAATAAAACTAACCAGCATAACCAGTAGTGCTTTTATATTTCTTTCATTCGTTTTCATTTTTATTTTATTAACTCCTCTTACTCTTTATAAATTTTCTGACTAAAGCTTAGCTTGTTATCCTTGAGCTGTAGATAATAATATCCGCTTACTGTTCTGCTGTCAAACTTAATCAGGTAAGAGCCTGATCCTCCATTATGGTTAATTTCAGTTTTGAGTACAAGCTGACCTTTTCCATTGTGAATTAGTAACGTATATAGTCCCTTCTCTATTTCCTCTATTCTTAGATTTATTTCAGAATTCTTAATCGGATTAGGAAAGACAACTACAGAAGATTTTCCGGATTCAGTTTTAACAACTACCACTTTACTTACATAATAATTGCCATCGGGCTGTACACCTCGTACCCTATAGTAATGTGAGGCGGCAATAGGGTTAATATCAAGCCACTTATAAGTTGCCATAATGTTGTTCCCGATTGAAGGAACATTAGCGATACTATTAAAAGTAGTTCCGTCAATAGAATGCTCGAGGTTATAACTCTTAATACCACTTTCGTTTGCTACATCCCATTCTACTAGTAAATCTTTATTTTTTCGAGTTGCCTTTATTGAGGTGAAGATTACGGGTAAAGTATTTAGTTGGCGAAAGACTATTCTAAAGCGGTTTGCCCGGAAAGAAGCAGGATCGGAATTAACGGTAAAAATGATGTCGCTTGTATCGGTATATGATAATTGCCTCAAAGTATTCAGATATGTATCTTCAAGATAAGCTGCAACACTATAGCCTGCCATTTTTCGAGCAAATACCTGCAAAGTATACTGTGGCTTCGTAAGTCTTTCAAGATTTAGGAAGATAGTATCTTTTACTGTAGGCATCCTCCTGGCATTAATGCTAAGGATAGCTGTTCCTACTACCGTACTTAAGCCCTCTGTTGTTCCGGCCATTTTTATACCGTCTTCATCAGAAACTTCATTAGTAAAACTGCTGTCAAAGGCAATCAATGCCCCATCTACAAGCGACTTTTTAAAACCGTTATCATAAATAAGGTTAGTTGCAATTAATGGTTCTTCGTTTACACCTGCGCCACGAAACACATTACTGTTGATGCTAACCCTGTCGTTGATTTTATCATTTTCCGTAATCATAATTTCAGGGTTGGCTCCTGTTGTTTGTACAAAAAACCCTTGCCCAGGTTGCACATACCGATTAACCGCAATCAGGTCAGATAAAGGCGCTATTAATGCACCTAATAGAGTTGCAGTAACCGTAACATACCCACCAGTACTACTAAGATTTGCATCCCACCCCCATATTGTCTTTGATACACCTGATTTCATGATAGATTTCCAATCAATTGTACAGGCGTATGGGTTTCCAATCAAAGAAAATCTTCCTACTGTGGCTGAGATAGGAACCGCGGAAGTAGTTGAATATAATTGGTTCCCGGTTAGTAGCGTTCCGGTTGCTTTCAGTACAGTTGGGTTAGGATTAAGAGCGGTTATTGAGTTTCTCCTGTCTCCGTATACAAAGATATAGTAACCAACTCCAGCTTTCAAAGGTGTGTACTTTGTATTCTTACCGTTTGCAGAACTTACAGCAACATATTTTTTAATAGTGTCGTTGTAAGTAAATAGTGAAGCATTGGAAGTTTGCTGATCAAAACCGTCAGCAGTGGTACCGCCAGTTATAAAAGCACCAACGTTAGCGGTAGTTACTCCACCATTTTGCCAGTTCCCCCAAATAGATTTCGATTCTTGTCCTGCAGGTAGCGCAGTAAGATTACTTGTGGTAACACTACTCGTAATAAGACGGTATTTCCTTCTCCCAGGAACATATCGCTCAACAGTAACATCGCCTACAATGGGGTTAGGAGCCGAAGACATTATTACCCCCACCCTTGCCGTATTATTGATGTCAGATTTTAAGGTAAGGTACCCGCCTGTATTTAAAGCACCTTTAGTAATGGTTAAGATATTAGAAAGATTGACTGTGCCCCCTAGCGTTAGTCCAGAGGGATTATTCACTTCTAGGCTCGCTAGTTTATTGTTATTTAGCAGACCAGCAGGTAAAACCTGAGCAATAGTTCCGTTAAACTCAACCGTACCTGCGTCGGCAATTAATTTCCCTGCATTTGTAATATTACCCCCTACCTGTAATTTTTCAAATACAGTTAAGGTAGCATTTGCCTCAATAGTAAGATTACGCACAGCATAAGTTTTTGTCAAAGGGATGACAGGGTATCTTAATAAACCAGAAGGTATAATTACATCTGAATTTACATTTGGTGCTAATCCACACCTCCAGTTGTCCTTCAGTTCCCAATCTGAATTAACAGCGCCTGTCCAAAATATAGTAGAATTGATAGTAACACTAGTGGTGGTAGCAAAAGCTGCACAAGTACCAACAGCGGGAATGGAATAGGTAACTGTATAAGTGCCGGGCGTACTTGTAACAGGTTGAACTGCACCCGTAGTTGCATTAATTGTTAAACCAGTCGTAGACGAAAAAGTTCCTCCAGATGTGCCTGTAATAGAGGCTGCACCTATGGAGGCGGCAGAACAGAATGGACTACCTGTATAACTGACAGAGGCGGCAGGTGCTGCCACAATAGTAATATTAGTATGGTGAACAAAAACCGGGCAACCGCCCGACGCCGGAATAATATAAGATACTATGTAAGGGCCCGGTGTGCTTGCACCTAAATCAACTACTCCATTACTTAAATTTAGAGCCAATCCCACACCAGAAGACATTACGCCAGCAGCAGATGCGGAACCTGTAGGAATTGCAAAGCCTGAATTACAATAAGGACTAAAAGGGTATGCACCAGTTGAATAGGGTTGTGCAGTTATGGTAATGCTGGTTGTAGTTGTAAAAGTCTTACAACCACTTGAGCTTGGTATTGTATAAGTAACTATATAGGTACCGGCGGTGCTTGTTCCTGGTGTAACTGTGCCTGTAGCAGGATCAATAATTAAACCTGCAGTGGAAGAATAAGTTCCCCCTGATGTTCCAAAACGTGATACGGTAGCCGTTCCCGTACTGGAACAATAAGGTGTACCAGTGTAAGAAATAGTAGCCATTGCACAACGTTCCCCTATTGCAAATTCTCCAAATGATGTAACTCCTGTTGCTTGGATACTTGTTTCAAAAGGCGAAGCAGTTGTAGCGGACCCCCAACTAATATTATTAAATGCAGCAACACCAAAGTTTGCAGTTGTAGAACCTGCATCAATATCGGCAACTAACCAATTCATGGTAATGCTGGCAGAAGTAAATTCAATAGCATTATTGCTGAATGTAAAATATTTGTTTACGCTTCTGTCTGTTCTTATTCCTGAAGCGTCTAAAGCAGGATGCTCTGAGGCAACAATAGCTGCTGTAAGGTCGCCCGAAGTAGTTACACTGGCAAAAGCAACGGTTAAAGGCGTATAGTTTGTAGCATCTCCTACTTCAAATATCTTTGTTGTTGCACCAAGAGCAATATTTTTTTTAAACTTGCCTACAACATGACCAGTAGTACGGGCGACAGTAGCTGTTGAGGCTAAGTACAAAATGAAGGAACCTGTTGTAATAGTGGGTCCACTAAACGTTAGTATACCTGTTACGGTTTCATCGCTGCTCAGTGTTTTTGTTCCCGTCCCAGACACCTTTAGGTTCACATAATTTTGCCCGCTATTTAAACCGGCAATTACCTGGTTGGTCCCGCTGTAATCAACAGTAGTAAGTGTGCCAATAAAATGGGTTGAGTAATTTAATGGGAAGGTATTGGCACCTCCTATAATCAAGGTAGCTCCACTCCCAATTGCCAAAGTACCTCCTGTAGTAGCACGGTTAATAGTATAAGTCCCAAGATTAAGTGTTCCTGCATCAATGCTCAGATTTCCCGCTACAGTCTCATTTGCAGCTAATGTTTTTGTTCCTGAACCAGATATAATAAGGTTACCGTAGTTCTGCGTACTATTTAATAGGGCCACGCTTTGAGTGGTACCACTGTAGTTGATGGTACTGCCAGCACCAATTGAATGCACTGTGTAATTTATGGGGATGGAGTTAGTGCCACCAATAACCATGGCAGCACCAGTAGAAACAGTTAAGGTACCTCCTGCGGCTGTACGGTTAGCAGTGAAAGCTCCAAGTTCAAACGCACCTGCAAAAACGGAAAGATTTCCGGAAACATTGCAAAGCGCGGTTAAAGAAACAGTGTCACCAGAAGAAATAGTAAGATTGTTGAATGTAGTTGTAAGTGTACCACCAATTCTTTGCGCACCAGTTCCAGCAAAGGTTACGATGCCCGTACCAGGAGTAAAACCAGTATTGTTTGTCCAGTTACCATTTACAATTAGATCATTATTGTTCGCATTTAAAGTACCAGTAGTAATGGTTACGTTTCCGTTTACAGAAATATCACCACCAAGTAAAAGGTCTCGGGTTTTAGTTAGGGTAAGGTTATTAAAAGTTGTTACTCCAGTTACTGTTTGTTGGGTCGTACCATTAAAATTGGTAGTTCCATTGTTAGCCATTGTTCCATAATTTGTAATATTTCCCCTTATATTTAAAGTCCCTGTGGCTGTAGTGGTAAGTGTTGCCCCTGCATTTATTGTGAGACTTTTACAAAATACACTTGTGCTTATTGTAGGTTGTGTAACATTCGCAGGAATGACCACGTCAGTCGTCGCTGTAGGAAGAACGCCATTCGTCCAGTTATCTGCTATTGCCCAGTCTGTACTTATTTTCCCTGTCCACTGTCCGTTTGGTGCCTTTGCCAAAGCCAATATTTGCGTAATACCAAAATCGGCACCGTTTGAGGCCGTGGAGGATTTGGCTCCTGTAGCTCCAGCCGTAGGCTGCAAAACAAAACTAAATTGCAACGAAACTCCTACGGTATTTGGAACAGGGTCAGAAGAAATGTCAAACAGTTGTGCCATACCAGCAGGAGTTGTCCATGTAGCACACGACGTTAAACTATGTAAAGCCAACACCAAGGTATTTGCTGCAGTTGTTGAAACGTTTGGAGTTACATGGGTAAGAGAAGATGCGGTGGTAACACCGTTGTGCACATTTATGGGACTAACTAAGTTTACGTTATAAAACGAAGATATACCTGCAGCTGAACCTGTGGATATATTAAAAGTCCAATTGTAAGTATCAGGCTCAGTTGCCTCGGCTACTTTACTATAAGTAGCTTGCGAAAAAGAATTTCCTGTTGAACGGTTTGTTCGCCTGATAAGTGTCCATCCGCTGGGAACTGTAATTGTTGCAGTACTGGGTTTAAAAGTAATTGCAGCAATCATCACATCACCGCTTAGCGTCCCTGTAGGCTTTGCAATAGTAAGAGAAAGATCACCTGAAGTGCTGCCGCTAGAAGCAGATGCACGATGGGTTTGTGCCTGCAGCGAGGAGAAATAGGCGTTAAACAAAAAAAACAGTACAAGAAAAAGAGGCTTACAATAGGTGAAAAACCTGGATACAAATTGCTGGTTACTATTTGCAACAACCTTCACGTAAAGTGGAAGTTGTGTAAAAATATTTCTCATTGTTTTGGACATTAGAATTAAGCAGTTCTTTTGGTACACACTAAAACGTGTTGCAAGTACTCTAAATTGTCCAATACGGGCAAGGCATTACCTTTGTAAATGAATTAAAGCTTTTTTTAATGGTGATGCACTTTAGATAGGGCTCATGTGAACAGGAAAAGTTAAATATCTTTTGATTTTAAGGTTTTTTTAATTACTATTTTTTATTTATTTATTTGAAATGAAGGTGTTGCCAGCGTTTTTTTTAAAATCATCATCGTTGTGTCACTCACTTATACTTTAGATTTTCTTGATCAACAGGCTTAGCCTGCTTTTAGTTGTACTTACTCATAAATTTCTTTAAATCACGCAAGGATACAAGGAACATGTGACAAAAGTTACTTTTAGAGCCAAATCTGTACCTATGGTTAAGTTCATATTGATCTATTCCCATATCTGTTATAAGTGAAGAAATAAACGATTAACTGATGTAGTTTAGGAATTTATATCAATTTTAAACCAAGTTTTGAAAGTCTTATAATATCCTAGATTTCAATTACTACTGAACCTACTGACATTCTTGCTTATTACTAGTTTTCGAACTAGTACTTCTACCATATTATAGATGAACTACCATTTGCTGCAGTATATTTTTTTACTTATCACCAATTTACCAGGAGCCAATTAAAAACATAAAATTCTTCCATATATTCTAGAGCGGGACCTTTAATATTAAGCTTGTAGGTAGTAGCATAGTAGCCTGTTGTTAAACAGAAAAAGAAGATTTCTTTGCATAAGAAAAGGCAACCATTTGGTTGCCTTTTCTTAAATCTATATATCTTCAGGTTCACTTACTCTTTTACTCTTTCCACATATTCACCCAGTTTTGTGTTAACTCTTATTAATTCACCCTCGTTTACAAATAAAGGAACCATAACTGTAGCACCACTTTCAACTGTTGCTGGTTTTAATGTGCGGGTAGCAGTATCCCCTTTTACACCGTGCTCACTGTAGGTAACCCTCATAACAATTTTATCAGGTAACTCTACGCTCATTGGCTGGTCAGTTTCTGTATTTATTAATACACTTACTTCCTGTCCATCCTTTAAAAACTGGGGTGCATCAATAAGGCTTTCAGCAAGGCTTAATTGCTCGAAAGTTTCGTTGTCCATAAAGTTGTAACCGTTTTCATCTTTATAAAGGAATTGATACGGTTTTTTCTCCACACGTACCGGGTGAATGTTTTCACCACTGTTCCATGTATGTTCTATTGAGCGGTTGTTATCTACACCTTTCAGTTTGGCCCAAACTTTTGCGGCAGCGCGAGCCGTTTTATTTTGACCGTATTCTACAACTGAATAAAGGCTTCCATCCAGTTTTAAGATCATACCACGGCTGATGTCTTGAGTTGTTGCCATAAAAAATTATAGTTTTTAATCTATTTAAGTGCCCGAGGGCGCGAGACGCGCAAAAGTAGGTAATGGAATTCAAAATTCCAGATGATTTAGGATTATGGAACAAAAACAAGGTTTAGTATCTGAAGGTGTTGATTTGGAAGTAGTGTTTCGCAAGACTAATGTAAGTATAAAGAAAAAGGTAACTCTTATGAGTGCAGACCAACTGTAAAAAATAAAGGAGCCAGTACGACTCCTTTATTTTATAAAATTCTAAAAACCTAAAACCACTAAAAAAATTACTAATTTTCGTACCAGTGGTCTAAAAAACCCTGGTAAAAGCCTTCGTCGTAATTACTATTGTTTCGAAGAGAGAAAAGGTAACTTAAGAAGTCCATTGCTGATTGATCGGAGTACAATGCTTCTGTAGGAGTTACATTCCATACTATAACAGCTACTTTAAGACCCGGCGAATTAAAGTCTACCTGTGCTCCTACATGTTTGGTAGCATTGTTACTATAAAGGTGCCACTCAATTGAAGCTACTGAACCGAAATAAGAAGAAGCTAAAGATTCTTTCAAATATGCTGCTTCCGCCGCGCCTTCAGCATACCCATTTTCCAACGTGTAAACATCCCCACCCGGATCTTCCACTGGATCATCAGTAGGACTTTGTGCCAATGAGTTAATTGAAAAAATAGAAATTAAAAGGAAGAAAGCGAAGAGGTGCTTTGTATAATTCATCGATTAATTATTAGATCCTAAAAGTATGACCGGTAGTACAGTTTAAGTGTTTTTTACGGACATTGAGATAACCTGAAACGGCTTTTAAACCAGGGGCTGCTTAAAAAACAAAATGTACAAGAGTGCGACGCAAGTAAAGCTGAAAAGCAATACATAGTTAGGCACATCCTGTTCGAAATACTTCTTTAAACAACGATGCGCCAAAAAAGGCGCATCATGTAAATATTAGATTAAGATTTTCGCTGTTTTTTAAATCTCCCAATTAAATCAACCACCAGGGGATTTTGAAGTATAGATGGATTAAGATCAATAAACTTTTTCAATTGTCTCGGTGAAAGGGTCATAGCCTTTTCGAGCTGAACTATTGCTTCTTTGCTTTTCTTTAGTGCAAAAAGGCAGGCACTATAATAAAATATAAAGAGGGGCTTTCCTTCAGTAACTTTTATTGCTGCAAGGCTTTGCTCCTTTGCCTCTTCGAAGAACTCGGCAGTGTATAAACAACGAATTAAGGCTTCCCACCCGGCCACACTTTTAGGGCGCGACCTTACCACGTTGCCAAAGTATTGTATCGCCTCCTTGTATTGGCTTAATTGCATTTTGCATTCACCCATGGCAAGATTGTATTCAGGCAGCATCTTCTGTATCTTCATAGCTGCTTCAAGTTGCTTGACTGCCGACTCCCACTGCTCTTCATTAATATAGGTAAGTGCCATTTTATAGTACAGCTTGCTATCCTCTGGGTTAAGATGAGAGGCCTTGCGGTAGTGAAAACGTGCCTGTGCAAAGTTGCCGAGCTTATGGAAACAATGTCCAATTGCTTCATAGATCACGTCTTCAGGGCGAGATAGCTCAAGCACCTTTTCGAGCACTTCAATAGCTTCCTTGTATTTTCTTAACCGAAGGTAAGCGTCGCCCATATTGCGGTAAGCATAGTCAAACTTTTCGTCTATAGTAGTAGCGTATAAATAGGCATCAATAGCCTTTTCATACAACTTGAGGCCCTGGTAAGCAGCCCCAAGATTAAACCATGCAAGCTCATTGTAAGGAAACTCATTTATAATATTATGATGCAGAGTGATGCTTTCTTCATTTCTACCGGTAAAATCCGTCCAGAAACAAATTTTATACAAAGCTTCCTCGTTGTTGGGTTCGTCTTCTAAAATAAGCTTGAGGCAATCGAAAACCTTATCAAACTCCTCGTAGTCATCATATACATCCGCAAGTTCAAACAGTAGCTCAATTCTTTCATCACCTTCAAACTGTTGTAAAGCAGTTTCCAGTAACTCCACAGCTTTAGCTTGCTGGTCGAGAGCGAGATAAGCATCTGTTTTTAGAATGAAGAGATTAATGTCGTTGCTATCAAAAAGTTCTGCTCTCTCTAATATTTCGAGTGCATCCGCATATTTACGTGCAGCCAGCAGCAGGTCTGCCTTTTTTATCATTAAAACCGATGAATAAGGAAATTGCTCTATCCCGATTTCTGCAGCTTCCATCGCCTTTTGCAATTCATCCTTCTCGTCAAAGTGGTCTATTATTCTTTCAAAAGCATCTTCTTCTAAAAAAGATGGCTGTCGACCGGACTTAAGATTTTCATACTGCCTTAGCAGTTCTCTCATCTCTTCTCTGTCCTCTCTATATTGATTTTCGCCCATTTCTATATTTAGTTTATGGAAGATAAACTACTATTTTTCAAAAAAAAATTTTCCAACGTAACTTTTCCTATTTTTTTTCGTTTAATAATAGAATAAATACTTGTTAAATATTCCGAAACTTCTTAATTTTGTACTTCAATGTTAAACATATTCATCATACAAACAAAAAAGTGTCTATTAGCTCTCGCATTACTAGGTGCTACTGAAATTGCCATGGCATCCTTTACGGGGTCTAGGGAGGGTAAGTCAAAAGATCTTTATTCGTTGAAGCATTTCAATAAGACTTTCTACAAAAATATGTCCCCTTTTTCTTTAAGGGCCGGTTTCAAATACAAAGGTACGCATGTAACTACTCAACAAGCGACAAATAACGCTGTAGTATTCAACTCAATGGTACGATTCGAAAAAGGAAATGTTACTTACATTTATCCGTATAAGCATGTTGTAAGTATCCCTAAATTCAAGGCCCCTACTACTCCTCCAATCCGTTAGGCTTGTTCATTTTATTTCCCGTTAAATCACTTTGCTAAATACAACCTGCAGAAGCATTTTTTGGTACAAGCATTTGCTTATAATTGTACATCGTTGTGTCACTCACTTGTACTTTTAATTGTCCATGGGCCAGAAGGAGAACATTTAAATCACACTATTTATAGAACTCTATAGCCAACTTTAGGCACTTCAAACCTTGAAGCCGGTACAGGTGCAAAATTTATCTTGGAAGCGGAGTAGTTCACTTTAGTTTTTCCATCCTCAGACAGCGTTTCATATTCTAATACAAATCCGGGAAGACTTTTAAATTGAGGCTCAAATTCACGGTTGGAAGGTATTATAGTCGAAGTATAATACACCTTGTAAGTAGATCCGTCCGGAAGTTTTGCAATAACCTTTTTACACTCGTAACCCAAAACAATTTTGGTGTCCTGGGTAGGAGTAAACACCATTCCCTGGTACTTTCTATTCTGCTCGGCTATTTTGCGGCTATTTAAATAAGACAAGTATTTACTATTTCCTAGTTCACGCAAAACAATCACGGTATCGGCTCTTGCACTAAAAATATTTGTTTGTATAAAAGCAGGACTAAGAAGGTCAGTACGACTACGATTCCCTTTTATATATAGCATCTTAGTTGTACCGTTCAAAGATTTTACAACTTGTGGGTTTGCAGTGGGATCTTCGATAATAAGATCAAAAACAACAGTACATTCTGCAACCAATTTTTGTTCTTGCTGCGAAAAAACACCTATAAAAGATCCTATGAGCAATATTAAGAGACAAACACTTTTTTTCATAAACATCATTTCATGCTAATCTTATCAATCACAATTCTCTTTGATCTTAAACCTACGCCTTGAGGGAGGCAAGGCTCCAATACAGCTTTTTATGGCCGAGGTAGCTGCCACTAATACGTTTACATCTGTTTAATTATTTAACCCCCATAATTATCCATCAATAATAACAAAAAAGCCTGTGCAATTAGCACGGGCTAAATTTATATCGGTTTATTAACATTATTTTTTTCCGGAATTACGCTGCTTCACATCCTGGATCTTCTTCTGAGATTCTACCATTTCGCCATAACGTTGCTGCCATTTTGATTTTACTTTAGGCTTCTTCCTCGTCTCTTCAATCTTGGCCAAAATTTTATCGTGGTCAATAATATAGTTTTGAATGATAAATTGAAGAATAAGCGTAATTACGTTTGATACAGTGTAGTACCAGGTCAAGGCGCTCGGAAGCCTGTTAAATACAAACAACAATATGAACGGGAAAATATAAGGCATATACTTCAGCACAGGATTTCCCTGGTCGGGCGTCATGCTCATATTATAAAAAGAAATTAGAAAACTGGTAAGCACAGCAGTAATGGTAAACAAACTAATGTGGTCGCCAAATTGAGGAACATAAAATGGCAATTGGGCAATTACATCGTAAGAAGAAAGATCTTTAGCCCACAAGAAATCTTGTCCACGCAAAGATATTTCCGCGTTAAAGAAACTATACAATGCAAAGAAAATAGGTATTTGCAGCAAAGCAGGAATACAACCACCTATCGGATTTACACCTGCTTCCCTAAACAACTTCATCTGGTCCATTGCAAATGCCTGCTGATCATCACCATGCTTCTTTTTCAAAGTATCTAGTTCAGGCCTTAAAACCTTCATTTTAGCCCCACTTAAATAGCTTGTATAGGTAAGAGGAGATGTAACTAATCGGATAAACAAGGTAAGCAGCGCAATAACCCAACCATAATTGCTAATAAAGCCGGCAAAGAAATCGAACACAGGCATAATAATATACCGGTTTATATACTTAACAAACGAAAACACACCCGATCCAAGGTCAACAATGCTTTCCATTTTAGTATTATACTTCTTAAGTACATAATATTCATTAGGTCCATAATATAATTGGAAAGGAAGATTTGCAGACGCAGTTGCAGGCAATTGAATCTTCATATTCGCAATTGCCTTACCAACCACTTTCGATGTGTCTTCGGGAACGGTCACTGTTACTTCGCCAGAGTTAAATTTATTTTTCGAAAGCAAAGTGGCGTTAAAAAATTGCTGCTTAAAAGCAAACCAATCTACTGGCTTATCAAAGGTTTCTGAAGCACCACCTGCAGCACGGGTAAAATCATAGCCCTCATCTTCTACATAACACAGAGTAGTTTGTGTTCTTTCGTACTGAATATCTCTTTGCTGCTGTTGAGCAGAAATTTGCCAATTCAGGTTAAAAGAATTTTGTGTCAATAACTGGTTCACACCATTTAATCCAATATTAAAGTCTATTAAATAATCTTGGGGCTTTACTATAAATTGGTGACTAATA
>JAQBNN010000047.1 GCA_028288505.1 Segetibacter sp.
TACCATTTACCAATACACCCGTTGCTGATCAGTTTGCTATCAATTGTTTTATGAAAGACTTTGTGCATGAAAGGTATAGGGAGTATAGAAACTAATTTTATACGCCTTCAATTCCTTCAGTTCGAAAATGCTTCGGTGACACTCCATTTTTTTTCTTGAACAACTTAGAGAAATAAAATACAGAATCGAAACCGGTCTGATCTGCAACTTCATTGATGTTTAAAGCGGTACCTGTCAACAAATCTTTTGCTCTGTTTAATCGAAGGTTAAGATGATATTGATTTGGGGATTCACCTGTTATTTTCTTAAATGCTTTTCTAAATGAAGAATATCCCATGGGAAGTTCTCTTGCCAATTTCTCCATGTCTACCGGTTTCTCTAAAGACTCCTGTAACAGGAATTTAGCCTTAGAAATATGCTTTCCCACCGGGTTGTCATCATACTCCTGGTGTTGAGAGATGGCGTTTACCAAGCCTAGTATTTGTAGAGTTATTCCCGCTATCATTTGGTTATATCCGGTTGAAGTGGATCGAACCATTTCAATTAGATTCCTGAGCAAAACAAGTAAGTCTTTGTTGAGGCCAACATTAATAAAAGGATCATCTTTTTTAAAAATTCCATTGTTCATTAAATACTCTGCATAAGACCCGCTAAAGCCAATCCAATATTCCTCCCATCCCGACTTTATATTAGGTTTATAGCGGTGCCAAACGCCGGGATAAAGAAAAAAACAGGTGCCTGCTGTTATCTCTGCAGCAGATGTTAAAGCTGATTCAAAGACCCCTTCACCCTTAGAAATAAAGATCATATAATAACCGTTTAAAATTCGCCCTTTATTCCAGGAAAGACTATGGTTTTGCGGGTGTTCTTTATTGTTTGGATAGTTTTGATTTGGGTCAATCTTAGAGTAACCAATAGTAGTTACATAAAAGCCCCATCTTTCTTCAAGCGGACTAATGCTTAAGTATTTAAAGTAATTATTCATATAGTTTCTAATAACGCATACGCTGGTCGAATAACGTATAAATATCAAAAAGTACAAAAAAAATTACTGTTATGAAGTTATGATATCAATCTTAAAGGTGAGATTTGGTTATTAACTTTTTGATAGCATTTTTAAGATTGCGATTGCTATCAGCCATATAAAATACTAACTGCCATGTGTAAAAGATGCTTGCCCAACAAGAATCTATTTAAGCCATTGTCTTTCCTATTTCTATTCTTAATTACTTCTTCGTTTGCTTTTGCACAACAAATAAGTGTTAAAGGAAAGGTTACTGCTTCTACTGATGGGACTCCTATAGCAGGTGCTACTGTTAACGTAAGAAATACAAATACTTCCACATCAACTGATGCAGAAGGTAGTTTTACAATCTCCGCTCCAAGAGGTGCTACATTGCTTTTTACCTTTATTGGCTATGAAACTTTACAAGCGATTGCACGTGCAGATCAACTAGTGAACGTTACACTTACGGCATCAGCTAAAACTTTAAACGAAGTAATTGTTACAGGTCTTACAAGTCAAAAGCGTTCGGAGGTTACTGCAGCAATTAGTACTATTTCTGGTGAGGATATTTTGAAGGCTCCTGTATCTAATATTACAAATTCGCTTGCTGGTCGTGTACCTGGTGTTATTGCAGTACAAAGTAGTGGCAGACCGGGCATGAACCAGGCGGATCTATACATACGCGGACAAGTTAGTGCAGATGCTAAAGCTTTAATTGTTGTTGATGGAGTGGAGAGAGAGACCTTTGGTGATATTGACCCTAACGAGATAGAAAGTATTACTGTTCTTAAAGACGCTGCATCTACAGCACTATATGGTATAAAAGGAGCAAATGGTGTTTTTGTAGTAACAACGAAAACAGGAAGAAATGCTGCGCCAAGGGTTTCTGCTACAAGTAATGTTGCAGTATTAGGTTATGTAACGCTACCAGGCATTTTACCAGCCTATGAAAGTGCACTGCTACATACAGAGGGACAAGTAAATATTGGGCAAGGTGCCAATAGGTTATTTACAAATCAAGATCTGGATCATTTTAAGAACGGTACGGGCGATCCGTTATTGTTTCCAAATACAAATTGGTATAAAGCCCTTACACGTCTTAGTTGGATGCAAACCCAGAATAACATAAATATTTCGGGTGGTTCCAGGTTTGCGAAATATTTCACTTCGTTTGGTCACTTGTTTGAAGATGGAATGTTCCAAAAGTTTTCAACTAAAACAGGACATACAACTACACCGAGTTACAACCGTTATAACTTTCGTGCAAACGTTGATTTTAATCCAACACAATCAACTTTAATTAGTGTTCGTCTTGCTGGTAGAATGGAAAAAAGATATGCTCTTAGTGGTATTGGCTCAGGTAACGATTGGCGCCGGCAATTTGAATCTGCGCAGGAAGGCTTTGTTCAAAGAATACTATTTCTTCCTTCATGGGGACTTCCTTTCTTTCCTGAATATGCACAAGATGCTTACGATGTTCGCAACGTGTATAATAAGATAATAGACTATACACGCCTTGGTACCAATACGTTTAATCCTTATGCTTTATTAACGGGTGGCGGTTATTTTCAGTATGATAATAATATCTCTGAAAACATTATAAGCATTAACCAAAAGCTCGATGGTATTACAAAAGGACTTTCTGTAAAAGCGTTGGTCGGTTATACCGCTTCATTACAATCTGTTAGATTGCAATTAGCGAATTATGCTCTTTATAATTTAAACAGAACTACTAAAGATTTGACCGTGGCAGCAGGTACTTTTGATGCCCCGCTCCAAGCAATTAGGCCTCAAAACTATGGCGATATAAAAACAACTCTGCAGGTCTTCTTGAACTATTCCCGCACTTTTAAAGGACATAGTGTTGCTGCTAATTTAATTGGAACTCGCGATCTTCGCGAGGTGGAAGGAGCAAATGCGCCTTTTGCTAATCAAGGATTAGTATTCAATACTTCTTACAACTATAAGAACAGGTATTTTGCACAATTGAACGGTGCCTATAACGGCTCTGAGAACTATCCCAAAGACAAACGTTATGGTTTGTTCCCCGCTCTTTCATTGGGCTATACTATTTCTAATGAAGAGTTCATGAAAGATATTGCATGGATAAGTAATGTTAAATTGCGGGGATCTATTGGCCTTGTGGGTAGGGAAAGTTTTGGCGGAAGAAGATTTCTTTATCTAGATGAATATAGCCAGGGTTCTTCTGTGCTTTTTGGCTCTTCAAGTTCTCTTGTTTCAAATACCACTTATGCCCATAGCAGGATCGGTAATCAGTTAATAACGTGGGAAAAGTCGCGCAAGAGAAATTTTGGTATTGACGCCTCCTTCTTCAAGAATAAATTAGGATTAACCTTTGATGTTTTTGATGATAAGCGTTATGATATACTGCTGCCTCGTAATAATACAAGTTTTGCTACTTATGGTGAAAGCCTTCCTGATGTTAACTATGGCCAAAACTACAACGCGGGCTATGAGGTAGAACTTACGCACCAAGATAAAATCGGCCACTTTACTTATTCTGTGAATGCACAGCTAAGCTTTGCACGTAACAAAGTAGAAATTGCTGATGAGCCAGGACAGTTGGAGCCATGGAGAAAAGCTGCGGGGCAGCGTATTAATCAACAACGCGGATATAAAGTACTAGGCTTTTATTCTGACACAGCGGAAATAAACAGAAGCCCTATTAATAAAATTACATCTAATCCTTCCATTCCTGGTGATTTTAGATTTGCCGATACTAACGGTGATGGGGTAATTGATCAGTTAGACCAAGTGCCTATCGGTTATTCAAACATACCAGAATATGTTGGAGGTCTAAGCTTTACAGCGGGATATAAGGGCTTGTTGTTAAGTGTACTATTCCAGGGTGTAACTCATGTTAGCTCTGATCTTATTTTCTTTAGCAACGGGGCAGGTTCTAACCAGTTTACAAACCAGTACTACGAACCTATGTTAGGGCGTTGGACACCAAATAATCCAAACCCAATCTGGCCTGTAATGAGACCAGGAAATCAAGCGGGAGGAAACCCTAACGAAGTGACAAATGACTTCTTGTTACAAGACGGTTCTTATATAAAACTACGTAACATAGAGCTTCGTTATAGCTTACCCAAAAGTATTATAACACGTTTAAAAGTTCAGGGACTTTCTATTTATACAAATGGTCAAAACCTTAAAACATGGACGAAGTTTTACGGTTTAGATCCTGAGAATAATGCAACACCACAGAACGTTTTGTATAGTAAGAGGACAACTTATCCCTCGAGCAGGATTTTGAATTTTGGTTTAAACGTACAGTTTTAATTCCCCAATTAGTTTATATGAAATTTCGATCAAACATAGCATTGTTCATTTCAATTGCATTATTATCCTCTTGTAAAAAAGATTTCCTACAAAGAGATCCAGGGGTACCTATCGATTATGAAAAGGTCTTCAACGATCCACAACTTGCTGCAGGTTTCGGCGACAATTCATATAATTTTTTATTGAACGATTACGCTCGTCTTACTACAGCTAATGGCATGACAAGTCAGTTTACTGATGAGTCGATTTCGAATACCGGTGATATTGTTGTAAACGTTATTAATAGTGGTCGTTTTACGAATACGAGTGCAACGGATGTAATAAATGTTTATAGCCAGATGTATAGAGGAATACGTAACACAAACGTTATGCTGTCTAACATAGATCGTGTCCCTTGGAATGACCCTGCTAAATACAATCCAAAATATATAAGGGGAGAGCAACTATTTTTAAGAGCGTTTTTTTACTATGAACTATTGAAACGTTTTGGAGGAGTTGTATTGTTGGATCAGGCACAAACAATAGCAGAATCAGGTGCTGATCTACAAAGAAGCACATACGATGAAACAGTTGCTTTTATAGTTAAGGATTTAAACGAAGCAGCAATTTTATTACCTGATGAATGGCAAGCTTTTAATTATGGCCGTGCAACAATAGGTGCAGCAATGGCATTAAAAGCAAGGACACTTTTAAATGCTGCCAGTCCTTTAAACAATGCACAAGGAAATGCGGGAAAATGGAAAGCGGCTGCAGACGCAGCTAAAGCCGTAATGGATCTAAGAAAATATACACTAGAGCAAAGCTATGGTGATGTATTAATAAAAGAGACGTCTCCTGAGTACATCATGATAAGTGTTAAAGCACCAAGGGCATGGACAGGATACATCAACAATTTTATTGCTCCTCCAAGTTATGGCGGTCAACAAAGCCTTATTGCTCCCACTCAAAACCATGTTGATCTATATGAGATGAACAATGGTAAACTTATAACAGACCCGACATCAGGTTACAATCCCCAAAACCCTTATCTGAATCGCGACCCAAGATTTTATAATAACATCATTTATAACGATCAAACATGGCAAGGTAGAAAAGTGCAAACGTTTACGGGAGGAATGGACGTATCAGCGACTTCACTCATCTATACTAAAACAGGCTATTATTTAAAGAGATTATGGCCTGAGCAAATAAACAGGAACACTGGAACAGGGGTGCTAAACTTCGTCTACTTACGCTACGCCGAAATGTTACTCAATTATGCGGAAGCGCTTAATGAAGCAGAAGGTCCTACAAGTGAAGTTGCTACTGCAGTTAATACCGTTCGCTTTAGGGCCGGCTTACCTGCTTTGCCGCTAGGGCTTTCAAAAGACGTTATGCGTGCCCGAATTAGAAATGAGAGATCAGTAGAGTTTGCTTTTGAAGATATAAGATGGTGGGATATCCTTCGTTGGAAACAAGGAAAAGAAATTGTAGCGCAACCAATGAAAGGTGTGGTTATAACAAGGCCGACACCAACTACTTTTTCGTATACGGCTACAACCCTTGCAACAAATTTCCAAAAGGTCTTCGAAGATCATATGCATGTCTATCCTATTCCACTCAACGAAATTTTGAAAAGTAATGGCGTGTTAAAACAGAATCCAGGGTGGTAAGAAGAGAGAACAATCACAAAAACTGCTTATCAAATAAAATAGTAACGAAAATGAGATGTTTAAAATTCTTTATCCTGGCTACTTTAATCTTAGCAATTTCTACCAATGCGATAGTTGCCCAGGAAAGAAATGAGAAAGTAATAATAAACTTACTAAGCGGTAAAGTAACAGATAGAAATAACAAGCCACTTGCGGGTGTTACTGTAGAAGTTCAAGAGGGCAATAGAAGAACCGTAACAAAAGCGGACGGCACCTTTACCATAAATACTGCTGCAACTGATGTATTAATTTTTACTAAGAAAGGTTTTACGGCCATTCAAAAAGAGGCCGGTCGTTTAAGTCAGTTAACCATCCAGCTTGAACAAACAAAAATTGGAGGGGGTGATGATGAGGACATAGCAATTCCTTTTGGTACTAGAAAGAAAAGAGAAATTAATTATGCTATTTCTAAACTTGATGGTAATCAACTTCCACAAGTTCCAACAAGTAACGTAGTAAATCTTTTAGCAGGAAGAATTTCCGGACTATATGTGCAACAAGTTAATACAACAGCTGGTTCAGAAAGTGCCACATTGCAAATTCGCGGAAGGTCAACATATAACTCGGGCAACAATCCAAGAGTTTTAATAGATGGCATTGTAAGAGATGCAAGTGAGTTAGATGTAAGCGAAATTGAAAGCGTAACAGTCCTTAAAGATGCAGCAGCTTTAACCTGGTATGGCTTGAACGCAGCAAACGGTATTGTACTAATAAACACTAAGAAAGGAAGTAGTAAGAAGCTTACGCTTAATTACACAAGTCAGATAGGTAGCCAGCAGAGGCAGAGTATGATACAACCTCTTAGTTCGTTTGATTACGCAACACTTTATAACGAAGCGCTTACTAACGTAGGTCAGACAGGTATTTATAATCAGGCTGCTTTGGGTGCCTATAAAGGCAATACAGATCCTTACCTTTTTCCAAATAATAATTACATAGAAAATTATTTAAAGAAGTCAGGACCGGTGCAACGTCATGTTATTTCTGCAGATGGTGGTAGCAATACTTTCAGGTATTTTACCTTGTTAAGTTATTTAAAGCAGGATGGAATGTTTACGCCAGCAGAGACCTCTGATTTTAATTCAAATATAAAGTTTCAACGTATTAACCTACGTGTAAACCTCGACTTTGATGTAAATAAGAGTTTAAACATAAAGCTATTTGCTGCTGCACGCACAGGTAGTGGAAGAGAGCCTCTTGATGGCGCACCAGGTCTATTAAATGACTTATATAATTTACCTCCTAATGCCTTTCCTATTTTAAATAAAGACGGCTCTTATGGTGGTACCTCTGTTTATCAAAACAATCCTTTAGCACGTTTACAGGCAAGGGGTTATACGCGCAGTCTAGATAGAGCAATGTTGGTGAACGTGATGGCAAAGCAACAGATCGGTATCATTCCCGGTTTATCTGCTAACGTTTTAGTTTCTTATGATGCAAGAGGAAATTATATATCAGGTCTATCAAAAAACTACGAAGTGTTTGATATGACAGGTACTACGCCTGCAAAATTCAGAACTGCTGCTCCCCTAAACTATATCAGTGCTTCGTTCAATGGCAATAATCGTAAGAATGAAATTTGGGCTGGGCTTGATTACGATAAGGCGTTTGGTGATCATAAAATCAATGCTTCAACCCGTGTACAACGTTCTGTTGATTTTGCTGCAGACAGGTTAGATTTTCGTGGACAACAAGTAGCAGGTAGAATTGATTATTCATTCATGGATCGTTATTTTGTTGGTGTTGTTGGAAGCTATTCTGGTTCTGAAAACTTTCCTCCTGGAAAACGCTATGGTTTTTTCCCTGCTGTTTCTGCAGGTTGGATCTTATCCGAAGAAAGCTTTTTACAAGACATCCTGAAAGACAACTATATTAAACTTCGCGCTTCTTACGGTTCTATGGGTAATGGAGATATTGGTGGCGCACGTCTTCCATATCGTTCACTCTATAGAGCACCTGCTGGCTTCGGATATTCTTTCGGAACTTCTTTTGCAGCAACTGTTAGCGCCGATGAGAACAGCCCTACAGGTAATCCAAACATTACCTGGGAGAAATTGAAACGCTTCAATTTTGGTACAGACTTTACTTTCTTAAAAAGAGCACTAAATTTATCTCTTGACTACTTTAACGATGAAAGAAGCGGAATACTTACAACACCAATCATCCCTTCTATATTAGGTATTGCAGTTACTGGCGTAAATGAAGGAGTTGCAACAAGTAAAGGTTTTGAAGGGGCGTTAAATTTTGACAAGGAGATTGGTGATTTAACCTTAGGTATAAATGCCAACTGTACTTATGCAAAAAACAATGTAGTGTCTTTAAACGAAGATCCTGGGATCCCTTCTTATCAATCGACTATTGGTTATAACACAGGTACTGTAAGTGTTGTTAATACAAAACGCTTTTTCATCTCTCAAGGTCTTTTTCAAACACAAGCCGAGATTGATGCCGCACCAAGACAAACACTTGCTGGTAAAGTGGTTCCGGGAGATATAAGGTATGCAGATGTAAACGCAGACGGAGTTATTAATAACCTCGATGCTGTTAATACAAATTACACTGATATCCCAACTTCCTACTACGGTTTTGGAATGTACTTTATGTACAAGATATTTACCTTAAGCGGACAGTTTCAAGGTACTTCAGGTAGAACAATACAAATAAGAACACTTGTAAATGCAGGCCCTTCCAATTTGAATGCTCTAAGCTTAGAGCGCTGGACACCTACTACAGCAGCAACTGCTAAATATCCAAGGCTGGCTATTTCTGATAGAGGAAATAATGACGCCAACTCCGACTTCTGGTTACGTTCGGGCGATTTCTTAAAGCTTAGAACGTTAGAATTTGGGATTGCTGTTCCTGAAAAGTTTACAAATAAAATTAAGATACAAGGCGCTAGAATTTTTGCTACAGGTTACAACATTGTAAACCTAAAAAAGCTTGATATAGATATAGATCCTGAAATGCCTTATGCCGGTTATGGATCTGCTTTCCCTTATACAAAAATGTTTTCAGTAGGCTTAAACGTTCAATTTTAAGCTCCCTAAATTAACTGGTTATGACTAAAATATTTCACAAGGTTTGTTATTGCTTTCTCATCGTACTTTGTTGTGCTGGTTGTAAAAAAGATTTTCTTGAATTTCCCTTTACTGAAGGTCCTGTAACAGAAGAAAACGTTTGGGGTTCAGACCGTAACGCACGTGGTTATTTAAACTTTGCTTATCGCGGATTAGGTATAGCACAAGAGCGTTATAGCATAGGGGGAGCATTGCTTGCGAGCGCATCAGACGAAGCAGTTAATAGTGATCTTTCTGCTTCTATCAATATCCTTAACAACGGTACATGGGGTCCTCAACGTACTGTGGATGATCAATATGCCAACATGTATTCATGGCTTCGGATGACCAATACTTTTTTAGAAAAGTCTCCAACCTCGGTTATCTTTCCGCAGGAGGAAATTCCATCATTAAGAGGGGAAGCTTTCTTCTTACGCGCCATGTATCATTTCGAATTATTTAAGCGCTATGGGAGAATAGTTTTGGCAACACGCACTTTCTCTCAAACCGAAAACTTAAACTTACCTAGAAATTCTGTTGACGAAGTAGTAACACAAATAAGTGCGGATTGCGATTCAGCTAACAGGCTGATCTCAGCTGTTTGGACGGGCGAAGGAACAGTTGCGCCATTTAATGACGGATATGACGCTGCTAACAGGGGTAGGGCTACTAAAGCCGCAGCACTTGCATTAAAGGCTCGCTTGCTTCTTTATTATGCAAGCCCTTTTTATAATCCTTCTAATGATGTAACCCGGTGGCAAGCTGCTGCTAATGCATCAAAAGCGGTTATAGACTTAAATAAACATACTTTAGTTACACGTACTTTGTTGGCATCTCTCTGGGATTACAACACATCTCTTGTTTACAATAAAGAGGTCATTTTTGCATCAACGGCAGTAGCTGGAAATACAATAGAGGTTAATAATGCACCTACAGGTTTTGGTGGCTTAGGAAGAACGAATCCGACACAAGATTTAGTGGACGCTTTTGAGATGACAAACGGAAAGCCTATCAGCGATCCTATGTCTGGTTACAATCCTGCAAACCCTTACCTAAATCGCGATCCTCGTTTAGGCCTTTTTATTATCACCAACGCATCAACTTTTAAGATTGGTGCGATAGCAGCAAGGCCTGTTGAAACATTTGAAGGTGGACTAGATAAGGTTCTGACTAATCCTAACGCTACTAAGACGGGCTATTATATGCGCAAGTTTATAAGTGAAGCTGCAGGTATAACTCCTGCTGTACTACGGAGAAGGCCATGGGTTTTCTTTAGATATGCAGAGACATTGCTGAATTATGCGGAAGCTCTTAATGAAGCTGTTGGTCCAACAGCAGAAGTATTAAACGCAGTTAATCTTGTAAGAGTTAGAGGTGGTTTACCTGCATTAGTAACAGGACTTACAAAAGATCAAATGCGGGATCGTATACGTAACGAAAGAAGGGTAGAGCTAAGCTTTGAAGAACACCGATTTTTTGATGTACGCAGGTGGAAATTAGGTGAAGTTATTTTTAATGCACCTGTAAGAGGTATGAGAATAACCAAGGTTGGAGCTGTCTCAACTTATGCACCTTTCGTTGTTGAAAATCGTGTGTTTACATCTAAAAATTATCTTTTTCCAATTCCACAATCGGAGTTAGATAAGGCACCCGAGCTTCAGCAAAATCCTGGTTATTAATAACTGATAAAATAAGATCGTCGGTTGTATTTTGACTGATGCTGGAAGAAGCGTTTCTGCTAATTGTTTAAATAGAAAAGTTAGTTATGTTGAAGTTAATTAATAGAAGAATAGCAATAGGTTGTGTAGCAATTATAGTGACAGCCGCAACTGGCTGTAATCAAGATGTGTTTATACCAGATTCTCCCATCGTCTCTAATAAAACGTATTCAAGCCCGTTAACAAAAAAAGTAGTTGATAGAGTTAATTTGGTTCAAACAGTTATTGCTGATACGCTAATTGAGCTAGCTCCGGGTGTAAAGCAAACGACAATAAATTATCTTGATTATTCTAATAAGCCAATGCGAATTTTTATTATCGAGGCAGATTTAAATAATCCTTCAATTACCCTTAAAGCAGGTACTCCTAATAACAGAACTACATATGGTAAACAAACTGTAACAGATATAGCACGTTTACAGGACAGTGTAAAAAATCGTGTTATAGCCGCTGTTAATGGTGATTTTTTTAATGCCACTACCGGAGAGCCTCAAAGTATTCTTTTTAAAAATGGTGTAGCTGTTAAGCCTCTATTTAGGATGTGCGATCTGTGTACTTCTCTTACTGTTGACAACACAGGGAATCCAGTAATCATAACTAAACCGCGGGTACCACAAATTGACTCGACAAAAATTCGGGAAGCAGTAGGTGGTTACCATTTGTTGGTTCAAGATGGTTTGAAGGTGGGGCAGGGAGATCCATCGATTGAACCTCGAACAGCGGTAGGGGTAACCACAGGAAAAATCGTATACTTTGTTGTAGTTGATGGACGTAAAGCAGATTATTCAAATGGTTTTTCTTTAGGACAACTATCCGACGTGTTTGTTGCATTAGGTGTTAAGGATGCAATTAATCTTGATGGCGGTGGGTCTACAACCCTTGTTGTAAAAGAAGGTGCTAATTGGATTGTAAAAAACAGGCCTTCCGATCCCGCTCCAAGACCAATTGGCAATGCATGGACGATCGTAGATGTAAGATGATAAATTAGGAGAGCAGCTAACCTTAAACCACATTGAATACTATGAGCACTTCCACCCGTATGAAGCTCTCTTTAATGATGTTTTTTAATTTCTTCATATGGGGAGCATGGTTTGTTACAATGGGCACTTACCTGCAGGGGATTGAAGGAATAACAGATGTGCAAATTGGGCTTGCTTATGGCACACAATCCTTAGGAGCTATCATTGCTCCTTTTATAATTGGTTTAATTGCAGACAAATTTTTTGCAGCCCAAAAAATTTTAGGTTTGCTACATATTGCAGGTGCTGCGTTACTTTATTACATTTCAACGCTCGATAACTTCTCTTCGTTTTATATAGCACTGTTGATTTACATGATCCTGTACATGCCAACACTTGCTCTTGTGAATTCAATATCGTTCAAGCAAATTCAAGATCCTGAAAAGGAGTTTTCAAACATTCGTGTTTGGGGTACCGTGGGCTGGATAGTTGCAGGATTAATTATTGGTTGGTTATTATGGGAACAAAAAAACAGTTTAAGAAATACTTTCCTCCTTTCTTCAGGTATGTCTTTATTGACGGGTCTCTTTAGTTTCACCCTACCAAATACACCACCACCAAAAGCAAATACTAAAAC
This sequence comes from Segetibacter sp., assembly GCA_028288505.1. GTDB lineage: Bacteria > Bacteroidota > Bacteroidia > Chitinophagales > Chitinophagaceae > Segetibacter. The sequence continues at coordinate 12,374 of JAQBNN010000047.1, forward strand.
AACTTTTGGCGAAATAATAGGACTGGATGCAATAGGCTTATTGAAAGATAAAAACTTCCTGATCTTCTTTCTTGCGTCTTTGCTTATTTGTATTCCACTTGCTTTTTACTACCAGGCAACAAATATGTTCCTTAACGAACAGAACGTGCAAGGCGCAGCAGGAAAAATGACGATGGGGCAAATGTCTGAGATGCTATTCTTATTCTTAATGCCCTTATTTTTTAAAAGGTTAGGTGTAAAGAAAATGTTGCTGATAGGGATGGGAGCATGGGTAGTAAGGTACCTGCTATTTGCTTTTGGAGACACTGGAAGCAGTATGTGGATGCTGTATGGTGGGATCGTACTTCACGGTATATGTTACGATTTCTTTTTTGTTACAGGACAAGTATATACTAATGAAAGAGCGGGTGAGAAGATCCGCTCATCAGCTCAGGGAATGATAACACTTGCAACTTATGGAGTAGGGATGTTGATAGGCTTTTGGATTGCCGGAATGGTAGCAGAAAAGTATGCAACAGCAGCAGGACACGATTGGAAACAGATTTGGATAGTACCTGCAGCTATTGCATTTGTAGTACTTGCATTATACGGCCTCTTGTTTAAAGAAGAAAAAACAAAAGTGATTACAAAGCGGAACGCTGAAAAGGGTTTGGCAGCCAGCCCTGTTAGCTAATAAAATTTAAAAAAGGTTATAAAGTTTGGAGTGTTTAACAACGGACAAACAGTACAAGTGAGTGACACAACGATGTTGCCATGAAAGCCTTTAGCTAGAGAACAAAAGATTCTTTTAATACGAACTATTAAAGTAAGAGATTTTAGTTTATGGGTATACAAATAAAAGAGCAACCTAAATTTTACGACGCCATTGTTGTAGGCTCTGGTGCAGGTGGTGGAATGGCAGCATACACCTTAGCCAATGCAGGTTTAAAGGTTGCTTTAATTGAAGCAGGTGCTGATTATGATCCTGCAAAGAATGTAACCCAGCTTAAGTGGCCCTGGGAGTCTTTGCGCAGAGGTGCAGCTACTAAGTATAGGCCCTTTGGAGATTTTGATGCGTCTTATTGGGGATGGGATATTGATGGAGAACCCTTTACTAAAGAAGCAGGTACGCAGTGGGATTGGTGGAGGTCGAGAATGGTGGGTGGACGTACCAACCATTGGGGGAGAATTTCTTTACGTTTTGGGCCGAAAGATTTTAAAAGGAAAAGCATTGATGGATTAGGTGATGATTGGCCTATAAGCTATGAGGAGGTAAAGCCTTATTACGACAGGGTAGATCGATTGATAGGGATTTTTGGAACGAAGGAAGGTTTAGAAAATGAGCCTGATGGTATTTTTCTTAAACCACCTAAGCCTCGCTTACATGAGCTAATGATAAAGCGTGCAGGTACTATGGCAGGAGTAAATGTTATTCCTGGTAGAATGTCTATCTTAACAGAAAAGATTAACGACGAAAGAGGAACTTGTTTCTATTGCAATCAATGTTATCGTGGTTGTATGGCTTATGCTGATTTTTCATCGGCGTCTGTTTTAGTAAGACCGGCCCTTGCTACAGGTAATGTTGATCTCTATACCAATGCAATGGCAAGAGAAGTGACTACAAACGCAAACGGAACAGCATCTGGTATTTCTTATGTTGATAAAACAAATATGCAGGAGTACCATGTGAAAGGAAGGACGGTTGTGCTTGCGGCAAGTGCATGTGAGTCTGCTCGATTATTATTAAACAGCAGATCAACAACACACCCAAATGGGCTTGCAAATTCAAGTAATGTTGTTGGTAAATACCTGCATGATTCTACCGGTACGGCAATGGGGGGCGTTATCCCTCAATTATTCGACCGGAAGAGATATAATGAAGATGGAGTAGGAGGTATGCATGTGTATTCGCCATGGTGGTTAGATAATAAAAAGTTGGACTTCCCCCGGGGTTATCATATTGAGTACGGGGGTGGAATGGGTATGCCTTTGTATGGCTTTCAATGGGGAATAGAGCAGATTAATGGCAAGCTTAAGATTAATGGAGAAGTAAAAGATAACGGAGGTTATGGACGGTCGTTAAAGCAAGATTATCGGATGATGTACGGAGCAGGTATTGCAATGGCAGGACGCGGAGAAGCAGTAGCATTTGAAGAAAATAAATGTGAGATTGATCCTTTTATTGTTGATAAGTACGGTATTCCTGTTTTGAAGTTCAACGTTAAGTGGAGCGAACATGAGGTAAAGCAGGCCAGGCATATGAAGGAGACTTTTCGTGAAATTATGCATAACCTTGGTGCTGTTATAACATGGGGTGATAATGGTACTCCTGAGAATAATTATGGTCTTGAGAATCCCGGTAAGATTATTCACGAAGCCGGGACTGCACGCATGGGTAAGGATCCTAAAAGATCGGTATTAAACAAGTACAACCAGGCGCACGACTGTAAGAATTTATTTGTAATGGATGGAGCTGCTTTCGTTTCACAAGCCGACAAAAATATAACATGGACAATTCTTGCATTGGCAATGAGGTCTTCTGAATATATTGTAAGTGAGATGAAGAGAAATAATATTTAGTAATGCTATTAAGTTATAGTAATGGATAGAAGAGAGTCGATTAAAGCTTTAACGCTATCTGCTTTATCAACAAGCTTATTAGTAAATGCATGTAACCCTTCTGCAAAGAAAGAACATGCTGAAGCAGTACAAGTTGCAAAGCAAACACTTGATAGAACAGCAGATGAAAAGGCAAACGATGAAAGGTTGTCTTCCCTTAAATTTTTTAGTGCAGAGGAGATGGCGACAATTGTTGTATTGTGTGATATAATTATCCCGAAAGATGATGTATCCGGAAGCGCGACCGATGCAAAAGTTCCTGACTTCATTGAGTTTATAGTAAAAGATAAACCTGAGTTTCAAACACCTATACAAGGTGGTCTTCGATGGCTTAATCTTGAAAGCTTTAGACGTTTTAAAAAGTCGTTTACTGATGTGGCGGAACCGCAAAGGCTGCAAATAATAGACGAAATTGCTTATCCTGAAAAAGCAAAGATGGAAGTGTTTAGAGGAGTGCATTTCTTCAACTTATTTCGCAACTTAACTGCTACGGGATTTTACACTTCAGAGATAGGAATTAAAGACCTTGGTTACAAGGGTAACACGCCTAATCAATGGAATGGTGTGCCTGATGAAGTACTGAAACAATACGGATATGCATATACAGAAAAGGAATTGAAGGAATGTATTTCCTTTACTTAAAGGTTATTGATAAAATCTAATGTTGTGAGAAAGCTGCGAATGGGAATGATAGGGGGAGGTAAAGGTGCTTTTATCGGGAGCATTCATAGAACTGCTGCAAGCCTGGATGGACTTGTAGAATTAGTGTGCGGAGCCCTTAGCAGTAAGCCGAATGTAGCAAAGGAATCGGGTAAAGATTTGTTTCTTAAAGAAGACAGAACTTATACTTGTTACCAAGAGTTAATAGAAAAAGAGAGCAAATTGGCTGTTGATGAAAGAATTGATTTTGTAAGCATCGTTACTCCTAATTACGCTCATTTTCAACCTGCAATGTTGGCCCTGAGTCATGGTTTTCATGTAATGATAGAAAAGCCGATCACTTTTACACTGGAAGAAGCAAATACCTTGCAAAGAAAGGTTGGTGAAACAGGTTTGTTGTTAGGATTAACTCATACCTACTCAGGCTACCCGATGGTAAAGCAAGCAAGGCAAATGGTGAAAGAAGGTGCACTTGGAAAGATTAGAAAGATTATTGTAGAATACCCACAAGGATGGTTAAGCCAGCTAATAGAAAATGAAGGAAACAGGCAAGCTGAATGGAGAACAGATCCAGCACGTTCAGGAAAGAGCGGTTGCATGGGAGATATAGGAGTACATGCTGCACATTTAGCTGAGTATGTGTCAGGACTAAAAATAAAATCAGTTTGTGCAGACCTTAATATTGTTGTAGAAGGTAGGGCATTAGATGATGATTGTAATGTGTTAGTAAAGTTTGACAATGCTGCTGCAGGTGTATTGATAGCTTCACAAATAGCAACAGGCGAAGAGAATGCTTTACGAATAAGAGTTTATGGTGAAAGGGGAGGCCTTGAGTGGGCACAGCAAGAACCGAATAGTTTAATAGCCAGGTGGCAAGATAAACCAATGCAAGTTTTAAGATCAGGTGCTAATTATAAAGACCCTCTTTCAAGTTTTGCGAAACACAATTTTCGAACTCCTGGAGGTCATCCTGAAGGTTATATTGAAGCTTTTGCTAACATCTATCGGAACTTTTCTTTGACTCTGTTAGCTAAGCTTGAAGGAAGAGTACCAAGTGCAGAAGAACTTGATTTTCCAACAGTAGCAGATGGAGTTAGGGGGATGGCTTTTATTGAAGCAGTTGTTGCATCTGGCATGTCGGAACAGAAATGGACCCCTTTTATTCATTAAAATAACTATTACTATTACATGAAAACAATAAAAGGTCCGGCAATATTTCTTGCGCAATTTTTAAGTGATGAACCACCGTTTAATGATCTTAAATCTATTTGCAAATGGGCTAAAGGTTTAGGATATGTAGGGGTACAAATACCTACAAACGATTCTCGTTGTATAGACTTAGTAAAGGCTGCTGAAAGCAAGACTTATGCAGATGAATTAAATGGTTTAATAAATGAGTGCGGGTTAGAAATAACAGAACTTTCAACACATTTGCAAGGTCAGCTGGTTGCAGTTAATCCTGCTTACGATACTTTGTTTGACGGCTTTGCTCCGGAAGTGGTAAAAGGTAACCCAAAAGCAAGAACAGCATGGGCTACTGAACAATTAAAGTTAGCAGCAAAGGCTTCTAAAAATTTAGGTTTAAATGCTTGTGCAACTTTCAGCGGTTCTCTCTTGTGGCCAATCATATATCCCTGGCCCCAACGTCCTGTAGGCTTAATAGATGGAGGGTTTGAAGAGTTAGCAAAGAGATGGTTGCCCATACTTAACACTTATGAAGAATGTGGAATAAATCTTTGTTATGAAATACATCCGGGAGAGGACTTACATGACGGCATTACCTATGAGATGTTCTTACACAAAGTAAACGATCATTCAAGGGCCTGCTTGTTATACGATCCTTCACACTTTGTTTTACAGTGCCTTGATTATCTTTCTTACATCGATCATTATCATGCACGTATAAAGATGCTTCATGTAAAAGATGCTGAGTTCAACCCAACAGGAAAACAAGGTGTTTATGGGGGGTACCAGAGTTGGATTGATAGGGCGGGTCGTTTTCGTTCTCTAGGTGATGGACAGGTTAATTTTAAAAGTATTTTTAGTAAGCTTACCGCCTATGATTTTACCGGTTGGGCAGTGATGGAGTGGGAGTGTTGTTTAAAGCACCCGGAGCAAGGCGCAAGAGAAGGCGCTCAGTTTATAAAAGATCACATAATAGAGGTAACAGATAACGCATTTGATAATTTTGCTTTGGTGTTTAAAAACGAGACGCTAAATAGAACAGTATTAGGATTGGATTAATAAAAAGGATCAAAAAGATATTAAGATGAAAAAGATGATAACCATGTTTTGTTTGGTTGGAATTACGCTTGCTTGTAACGACAAGACCAGCAATGCAAGTAATGTGAACAGCAAAACAACATATGTAGCTAAAGATCCTGATGTAGAAAGAGGCTTGCAGCTTGTTGCTAACAGTGACTGTTTATCTTGCCATAAAATATCTGAGCCAATGACTGGCCCTTCATATAAAGCAATTGCGAATAAGTACCAGGATAATAGTGAGAATATATCATCCCTTGTGAAAAAAATTATTATAGGAGGATCAGGTGTTTGGGGACAAGTTATGATGACACCGCATCCACAAGTATCCAAACAAGATGCAGAAACAATGGTTAAGTATATTTTTTCTTTAAAAGACACCAAATAGAAATTCAACATGAAAAACTTAAGGTACCTGGTGCTTCTTGTAATAATATTTTCCTCTTGTAATGGTGTAAAAAACAACTCTGGTAAAGGTGGACTTAATACCTTATCACCTGCAGAAAAAAATGAAGGATGGCAATTGTTATTTGATGGAAAGTCCATGGCAGGATGGCATTCGTACGGCAAAAAAAGTTCAGGCAATGGATGGTCAATTAGCAACAATGCATTGTTCTTAGACCCGGCAAAAAAAGATACAGGGAACCAGGTGCATGAGGACCTGGTAACGGCAGACGAATATGATAATTTCGCCTTAAAGCTTGATTGGAAGATTGCACCTAATGGAAACAGTGGAATTATCTTTTTTATAAAAGAGGATGCTGTTAAGTATCCTGCACCCTGGGTAACAGGTCTCGAAATGCAGGTGATAGATAATGAAGGTCATGCAGATGCAAAGTTTCCAAAACATCGTGCAGGAGATCTTTATGATTTGATATCAGTATCAAAAGAAAATGTAAAGCCAGTAGGACAATGGAATTCAATCGAAATTAGAAGCAATAGAGGCAAGCTGGATTTTTTCATGAATGGTGAACATGTGGTAAACACAACCCTTTGGAATGATACATGGAAAACAATGGTTGGAAATAGCAAGTTTAAAGACTATTCAGATTTTGGCACTATGAAAGCTGGAAGAATTGCACTGCAAGATCACGGTGATGCAGTATGGTATAGGAACATTAAAATAAGAAGATTATAATTGGGGCGATTAAGTATGAAAAGAATATTTAAAATAGCATCAGCATTATTTATAACCCTTGTTACTTTAAACACAAGTGCTCAATTAAAAGGGTTAGACCTAGTAAAATATGTTGATCCTTTTATTGGAGCAGTAGGCGAAGGTCATACTTTTCCTGGTGCAACTTTGCCTTATGGTATGGTTAAACTCGGTCCTGATGTTGCACCTTTAAACTCGAACTCAGGGTACCTTCCTCAAGGTAATATTCGCGGTTTTAGCCATGTGCACGTTAGTGGTACTGGAGGCCCTCCAAAGTATGGGAATGTATTAGTCGCTGCAACTTCAGGAGACGTAAACATAAAAGACTTTAGTACAGATCGTGCTAATGAAAAATCTAGTCCAGGTTATTATACTGTTCAGTCAACAAAATATAAGTTGAAGTCGGAATTTACTGTTACACATAGTGTTGGCTTTCATAGATATACTAATACAAATAAAGGTAACCTTAATCTTTTTTTTGATCTTGGCAGCTTTCTTAGCTGGGGAGGTTACAAAGAAGTTGGCGAGTTAGACCAAGAGCTTGTTGGATCAGAAATTAAGATTGTTTCGGCGACGGAAATTGAGGGTTACACAAGAGTTAGAGGAGGTTGGAATGTTGGAGAAGCTTACACCGTTTTCTTCTATGCAGTGCTGGATAAACCTGCAAATGCTTACGGAACTTGGAAGTCTGGACAAATTCACGAAGGGTCAAAAGAAGAGTTTGATTCACATGAAGCAACCGGCGCTTACCTAACTTTCGATACTGCCGCTGCAACAATACAAATGAAAGTAGGCATCTCTTATATATCGGCAGGTAAAGCCCGGCAAAATGTACATATAGAACTAGCACATTGGGATTTTAATAGAGTGAAAAAGGCAGCTTCTGATACATGGAATAAGAAATTAAATTCAGTAATTGCTAACACAAAAAATGAAGATCAAAAGAAGATATTTTATTCTGCTCTTTATAGAACAATGTTGATGCCTGTAAATCGTACAAACGAAAATCCTAAGTGGATCTCAAAGACTCCTTATTACGACGATTATTATTGTATTTGGGATACTTACCGTGCAACTCATCCATTACTAACCCTCATTCAAAAAAAAGAGCAAGTTGCAATGATAAACTCTCTACTCGATATTTACAAAAATGAAGGTTATATGCCAGATGCTCGTAGCGGAAATTATACTGGCAGAACACAAGGCGGCAGTAACACCGACGTTTTAATAGCAGATGCATATGCAAAGGGACTTGAAGGAATAGACTATCATGAAGGCTTAAATGCTATGCTTAAAAACGCAGAAGTCCCTCCAGGGGGAAACGAGCGGCAATATGGGAGGGGAGGTTTGAGTGATTATAATACAATAGGCTATGTTTCAACTGATTTTGAAAGGGCCGGCAGCCGAACAATGGAGTATGCTTATAATGATTTTTGTATTGCAATGGTAGCAAAAGGAATAGGTAAGGATAGCCTTTATAAAAAGTATATTAAACGATCAGGTAATTGGGAGAATTTATGGAATGCTGGAATAAAGAGCAATGGCGTATCAGGCTTTATCTGGCCAAGAACAAGAAATGGAAGTTGGCAAGGAGCTTGGAATGTGCATAAAAGTGAGGGTTGGAATGGTTGGCTTTATGAAGGTAACTCATGGGAGTACTCTTTGTATGTTCCTCATAATGTAAATGGTTTAATTAAAAAAGCTGGCGGTAACAGTGCGTTCATTAAAAGATTAGATACGTTTTTTACCAAGAACTCGCAGTCTTTTCATGCATGGTTGAATGATTATTACAATGTGAATAATGAGCCGGGTTTTCTTACGCCTACTTTATATAGTTATGTTGGTAAACCTGCCAAAACAAATGAAACAGTAAGGAAGATAATAGCTAATAATTATAATTCAAACCCTGATGGTTTACCTGGAAATGATGATGCAGGAAGTATGTCTGCTTGGTATGTTTTTAATTCTATAGGATTTTTCCCTGTTGCCGGCCAGGATCTTTACCTAATTACTTCTCCTATGTTTGATGAGATTAAATTGGATTTAGGTGAGGGAAAGCAGTTGAGTATTATTAGCAAAGGATTAAGCCAAAATAATAAATATATCACCTCCGCGAGTTTAAATGGCAGGCCTTTGAACCGCAGTTGGTTTACGCATACTGAAATTAAGAATGGAGGAACCATTATATTTCAAATGGCACCAGTTCCGTCTAATTGGGGAACAGCAATTTTGCCACCTATTATACAATAATTGATAGAGGATTGCACGATTATTACTATTGTTATGCTTAAAGTATATACCGATAATAAAGTAACCAAGGTTGTTCAAATAGTATCTTTTATTATAAAGGATATTGAAAAAGGTGTTTTGAAAAAAGATTCAAGGCTTCCTTCTATTAATGAGTTTAGTGAACAATATGCCGTTGCTCGCGATACAATTGAGAAGGCTTACAAGGAATTGAAAAAGGAAGATTATATAATTTCTGTTGCTGGTAAAGGCTTTTATGTAAAAGGTAAAAAAGATAATCGTCTAAAAATTCTATTAGTTTTTAATGAGATGACTTCTTATAAGAAAGTTCTATACGACGCCTTTATTAATGAATTAAAAGATAAAGCTACCGTTGATCTTCAATTCCACCATTATAATCCAGAACACCTTACCGCTATTATAGAAAGGAACTTAGGTAACTACCATTATTATGTAGTAATGCCGCACTTTTTTCACAAAAGTAAAAAAGAGCAGTATTTAAAAGTATTAAACCAAATACCAGAAGATGAACTAATGTTTTTAGATAAAGCGATACCTGAATTATCAGAAAATGTTAAAGCAGTTTACCAAGACTTTAAAAATGATATCTACAAAGCTCTTCTATCAGCGAAACCACTGTTGAAGAAATACGAGAACTTAACTTTTGTATTTCCTACTCACACAAATTACCCATTGGAAGTTTTAGAAAGTTCTTGCAGATTTTGTAAGAAGCATGGATTTAATTTCTCTAAAATGAGTAATCAGGTAATAGAGGAAATAAAAAAAGGAACTGTTTATTTAGTAAATGTTGAAGCCGATCTGGCACAATTAATAAAAAAGATAAGGCAATCAGGGTTTGAGTTAGGGAAGGAAGTTGGAGTATTGTCTTTTAATGAAACGGTAATGAAAGAATTTTTGGATATTACTGTAGTTACAACTGATTTTGAGTTAATGGGACAATGTGCCGCTAAAATGCTGCTCAAGCGAGAGAATAGACGGGTTATTAATCCTTATAGGTTAATCCTACGTAAATCCGTTAAAGTGCTTATTAATCTTAAAAAATAATGCATACACAAAATAAAAACATTCCCTCTTAATTCGTTTATTTTCCATCTTGCACTCTAAAGCCTGTCTAAATATTATTTTAAATTTCTACTTTATTTACTCGTTATAAAAAAGAACGAGATAAACATTGCCTGTCTTTACTTTAAGTATGGTAATAAATAATGTTGTTAGTATTCGTAATCTCCCGCATCTTTTTCAGCTCTTGTTGCCCGGAAAACCTAATTTTAACTAAGTTCATCATCTAACTTCCCTTAGTAATTTTTATTTCTATGGCCGTTTCCCATATTCAAAAATCGCTTAGTAATCCTGATAATATTCAGCAGTTTGAGGCCCTTTTTAACTTTGCGACCATTGGCATTATTGTAACTAATAATGAAGGCCAGATTATTAACTTCAACAAGTATGCAGAAACGCAGTTTGGTTATTCAAGAGAGGAAATGCTTGGGCATACTGTAGAAGTTCTATTGCCTGCAACTATCCATTCAAAGCATACAAAGTATAGGGAGCAATATTATCATAATCCCGAGCCAAGGATTATGGGGCATGGGAGAGATCTTTATGCGCAAAGAAAAGATGGAACCACATTTCCTGTTGAAGTTAGTCTTAGCCATTATACGGTTAAAGAAAAAACTTTTGTAATTGCTTTTGTTATCGATATTACTGTTCGTAAAAAACATGAAGCAGTGGTACTGGAGCAAAAAAGTGAATTGGAGGAAGTTACATCAGAAATAAGGTTGATGAATGCGGATCTTGAACAAAAGGTAGAGGATAGAACAAAGATGCTGAGGGAGGCATTGGCAGAATTAGAAAAATCAAAAGAGGAACTAAACGAAGCTTTTGAGAATGAAAAGGAACTAGGCGAATTAAAATCTCGCTTTGTAACCATGGCATCACATGAGTTCAGAACACCCTTAAGTACCATACTTTCATCAACCTATTTGTTAGATAAATATAACCAGCTTAAGCCTGATCCTAAAACGGAAAAACATATAAGCCGAATAAAAGGAGCTGTTGGCGGAATGAAAAGTATTCTTGAAGATTTTCTCTCTCTTGGTAAATTGGAAGAAGGATTGGTAAAGACAGATGTTGAGAAGTTATCTCCTCCTGCTATTGACGATATATTAAAGAACCAGTTACAGGAATTAGATACGCTTTTAAAAGCAGGTCAGCAAATCCAACTATCAAATACTATCGAACAACCTGTTTTTGCTGACAGGCATCTTTTAAAAAACATATTAATCAACCTTCTGTCAAATGCTATAAAATTTTCGGCAGAAAATACTACCCTTCAGGTATCTTCTTCAGTTCAAAACAACGAGTTTGTTATTTCGGTTACCGATACTGGTATTGGAATTTCTGAAGAGGATCAACAACACTTATTTGAGCGATTCTTCCGCGCAAAGAATGCAAGTAATATACAGGGTACCGGCTTGGGGCTACACATTGTAGCTAAATACCTGGAACTTATGAATGGAAGAATTGAAATGAAAAGTAAGTTGGACATTGGCTCCACCTTTACGATTTACATCCCCCAAGAAAATCTACAGGAGAACTTAGAATGAAAAAAATTTTGATTATAGAGGATAATTTAGAAGTACGTGAAAACACGGCTGAAATCCTTGAACTTAGTAACTATGAGGTGCTTACTGCGGAAAATGGAAAAGTAGGGGTAGAAATAGCGTTAAAGGAAAGGCCCGACCTTGTTGTATGCGATATTATGATGCCCGTTTTAGATGGCTATGGGGTCTATCATTTACTCAGCAAGCACCCACAAACTGCTGCTATTCCTTTCATTTTCTTAACAGCTAAATCAGAAAAATCTGATTTTAGAAAAGGAATGGAGATAGGCGCTGACGATTACATCACAAAACCTTTCGACGGTATCGAATTATTAAATGCTATCGAAGTCAGACTGAAGAAAAGCGACCTGCTAAAACAACAATATGTCGGCCATGAAGCCCTAAATGAGTTTCTTGACGATGCCCAAAAAACAGGCAAGGTGCAACTTACTTCTAATGAACGAGAAATTTATAGCTATAACAAGAAACATGTTGTATACAAGGAAGGTCAGCGACCACGAGCAGTGTATTATGTAGTTAGCGGCAAGGTTAAAATTTGTAGAATTAACGACGACGGGAAAGAATTTATCACTAACATCCACACTACTGGTGACTACTTCGGTTATACCTCTGTTTTGGAAGAGGCGAATTACAAAGACCAGGCACAGATATTAGATGATGCAAAACTAATGTTAATACCTCGCGAAGACTTTTTGCAATTGGTAAATAATGATATACAGATAGCACAGTCCTTTATTAAAATCGTTACACAAAACATTGTCGAAAAGGAAAAGAGTCTTTTAAATCTTGCTTATAACTCTCTACGTAAAAAAGTTGCATTTGGCCTTATTCAATTGCTCAAAAAATACAAAGTCCAGGAAAATGAAAACGTTGTATTAAACCTTAGCAGGGAAAATATGGCCCAATCAATTGGAATAGCGACCGAATCTCTCATAAGAACACTCGGTGACTTTAAAGATGAAAAGCTGATCGAAATTCAAACAGGCAAAGTCATCATTATCGACGAAAATAAATTGAGAAATCTTCCCTATTAACGAGGAGCTCTTTTTAAAATAAAGGTGATCTAAAGCCACTTGTTTGCATGATACCGATCAGAATAATTTAAAAACATACTCTTCATCTTTGCAGTATGATGAACCCAAAATACAGTACAGCAACACAAGCCGTTCAATGTGTAAAACCTGGTCACAGGGTATTTATCCATGGCAGTGCTGCTACCCCTGCTTTCCTCATACAGGCACTGCAGGATCGTCATAACGAGCTTAACAATGTTGAACTCGTTAGCATCACCAATATCGGCGATTTAAATTTCGATAAACCTGAATACAGGAAGAGCTTCTTTTTCAATTCCCTGTTCGTATCTGCAAATACACGTAATGTCGCCAACAGTATCAACGGCGATTATGTACCGGTTTTCCTCAGCCAAATTCCCCAGTTATTTCGCAAGAAGATCTTGCCCGTTGATGTTGCACTTATCCAGGTGTCACCACCCGACAGGCACGGCTTCTGCTCCCTTGGCACCTCGGTCGACATTGCAAAGGCTGCAGTAGAAATGGCCGCCTTTGTGGTGGCACAGGTTAACCCAAAAATGCCCCGAACTCATGGCGACGGTTTTGTCCACGTAAACAAAATAGATTTTCTCGTACCACACGAAAGCGAGTTACCCGAAATTGATTATTCAACTAAAACAAGTGACGCCATTGTGCAAATAGGTAAGAACGTTGCTTCACTAATCGAAGACGGCGCAACCCTGCAACTAGGTATAGGCAGCATACCCGACCAGGTAATGCAGAACCTGTACAGTCATAAAAACCTTGGTATCCATACCGAAATGATGTCTGATGGAGTAATACCACTTATTCAAAACGGCATCATCAACAACAGCTTAAAAAAATTAAATATTGGCCGTTCGGTAACAGGTTTTATGGCAGGCACTCGCAAACTATACGACTTTGTTGATGACAACCCGCAAATAAGAGTAATGGATATTGCATATGTAAACGACACAAGTGTTATTAGGCAAAACCCAAAAGCTACTGCTATTAACAGTGCTATCGAAATTGATTTAACCGGGCAGGTCTGCGCAGATTCAATTGGTACCTACCAGTTCTCGGGCATTGGTGGCCAAATGGATTTTATCCGTGGAGCTTCCCTCTCCGAAGATGGAAAACCTATTATAGCGCTGCCATCAACTACTTCCAAAGGTCTTTCCAGGATTGTGCCTTTTTTAAAAGAAGGTGCAGGTGTTGTTACTACACGAGGTCATGTACATTGGGTGGTTACAGAGTACGGCATCATTAATTTATTTGGAAAAAACCTCAAGCAGCGTGCTAAAGCCTTAATTGAAATTGCACATCCCGATCATCGTGAAGCACTCGATAAATCCTTCTACGAGCGTTTTAAATAATTAAACTTCATGCTAACAAATAAGGCCGGTTATAGTACCAGCATTTATTTTTCATAGCATCATCGTTGCGTCGCAATCCTTTCATCGGCAAATCTTTTGGCATCAAACTTACATCAAGGCAACAAGCAACCAGCCTGATAATAAAAGATTATAAACGTAAATAGGCAGAAATGAAAATCAGAGTTTTTACCTGACATCAGAAAAAAACGTTACGATAAAATACTGGTCGCCAAAATTCGAACACACCAAAACCAAAAAATAAAATGAACCACGTAAATGAAATAGAGCATACTGAAGTACGAAAAAGCAATAGGCTGTAAATCATACAAAGGCACGTTATCGGTACTGTTGTAACTAATTTCATTTTCGGCTGATCTAAAATTTTCAGCTCTCTTCCATCAGTCTTGCCTTTTTTAGGTCACGACAAAATAAGCAAAGCAAAACATATATTTAAAAATGACCCTTTTGATGAAGTAAATAGCTTTAAGAGTATTTCTATTAACCTTGCGTAAGTAAACACAAGCTATCCTCCAAAGCCTCAACAGAGTGCATAACATTTACAGGAATATCAATCTGGTCAAACGTTTCAAGTTCAGTTAGACTTTCACCCTGCCTATATTTCACCCTTCCTGTTATAACAGTAAGTTTAGAAGGTAAGTGGGCAGTGTGTTCTTTAAGTCTCATTCCCATTTTAAAACCAATAACTAGTACTTTAAAATGCTCTCCTTTGTGCAAAACTTTTGCTACTGGGTTGTTTGCAGTTTCTAATTGCTCGTTAACTTCTCTTATTGTCATTATTCCTTGTATCCTCGTAATGCATTTATATTTTAATAGGAAGAAGCCATTTCCGAACTAATAAATTCTCCTGCAGAGTTTTGGTTTTCTAAAGTCCATCCCTCAGTAACAGAAATAACGTTCCAAACGTTACCAGATTTTCTAAATACCTGCACTATCACTCCCAGTGTGTGTTGGAGGTCGTGAGAAATGTCTGACACCGTTCTGTTGCTATTGATATCAAGTTTCTGGGGAACACCTACATTTGCTATCTGCTTCAACGCGGTGCTGTTATCAATCTTAGCACTTCTAAGAGTCTTCGCGGTATTATCAGTTTGAAGAAATTCAATTTTCAGGAACGGATAACGGGCAGAGAATGCACCCTGGATGTCTTTCAAGAGACTCTCATTGTGTATTAATATTTCCTTATTATTCGTGTCCATAATTAGTTCGCTTTTACAATATCTTCTCTTTTTCCATTAATTACTTAATGCTTCGTTCAAAGGTCATATTTGTAGATTTCCTTTTCTAATACTACCGTCACAAGGATTTATGATTTTCGTCATGCTTGTATCTCAACTAAATGCCTTTGCTAAACAATTGCTTTGCCATTGCTGGTTTAATTCTTTGCAGGTAGAGATCAAATGCACTGCAAATATTCCTAATGAAGTAGTGGCCTACCGCCGTAACGGTACAATCATCCTCATTAAACTGTACAAGCCCATCTTCCTGCAAACCTTTTAAAAATGGAAAGGAGCACTGCCTGAGGGTCGCCAACTCGGTATCATTAAACTTAGTATAACCTCTACAACTAATATTTAAGATATGTCTACGAAAAAGAAGGTCTTCTTCACTTAAAATAAATCCTTTTTTTATAGGCAGTGTTACCGCGTTAATTAATTTATAGTAATCATGAAGTGTCTTCTCATTTTGTGCAAACCCAATTCCTACATCACTTATGCTCGATACACCTAGCCCAAACAGCATACCAGAATGTTGGGTAGTGTAACCCATAAAATTTCGATGTAGGCTACCAGCTGTGCGGGCCTTATATAATTCGTCGTGTGGTAATGCAAAGTGGTCCATCCCTATATCTGTATAACCTTTGCTCATCAAAAGCTCTTTTCCTTTCACATACAATGCTACCTTCTCTGTTGCGCAAGGCAGGTCGTTTTCATCGAACAACCGTTGTCCCTTACTCGTCCAGGGAACATGCGCATAGCTGTAAAAAGCTATCCTGTCCGGCATAAGCCCGGTTACTTTTTTAATGGTGGTTTCAATGCTACTAATGGTTTGTAAAGGCAGGCCGTAGATCAGGTCAAAATTTACTGATGTAAATCCAACACTTCTTGCGTTCTCGGTAGCCCGTTTTACATTTTCAAAAGGCTGAATGCGGTTAATTACTTTTTGAACTTCCGGATCATCATCCTGTACACCATAACTTATTCGTCTAAAGCCGTTGTTGTATAATACCTGGAGTTGTTCAATAGTAGTATTATTAGGGTGTCCTTCAATGCTAAATTCATGCATTGGGTGAACAATGCTATCGTGTAGGAAGACTTCTAATATTCTTTGAAGGTTTACGTCTGAAAAGAAGGTAGGCGTTCCACCACCAAGGTGTAGTTCCCTAATAACGGGTACCTCGTGCATTAATTGGCGGTACAGCTTCCATTCCATTTCCAATGCCTTTATATATGGCTCTTCTACTCCGTGGTTCGTTGTAATTTTTTTGTTGCATCCGCAATAGGTACACAAACTCTCGCAAAACGGTAAGTGAATGTACAGGCTAATTCCACCTTTACTGTTTTCAATCTTAAACTTGTTGGCTACAATATTTTTCCAATCTTTCACTTCCATCGTTTCTTTCCAAAAAGGCACCGTTGGGTAGCTTGTATACCTAGCAACAGGTTGGTTGTATTTTTCTATCAGCGTCTGATCAACCTTGTTCTGCTCATTCATGCGACGAAATTAAAATCACTTCAAGCACAAAAAAATGACATTGGTTAGGACTCTAGAAACTGTGGCAGCACAATATGTGTGCAAGCTAATAAAAAGCTGATTACAGTCATGTATTTAGGTGAAGCCAATCATGCGTCACCACTTCAACGGCTTTTAGTTTTGCCTACATAGCATACAAGCCTTCTTTTATGATAGATCAAACACAACAAAGGGCCTGTTTTCATTGTGGCGAAAATTGTGGTAAACATCCTATTGTTGCACAGGAAAAATATTTTTGTTGCGAAGGCTGTAAAATGGTGTATGAGATCCTAAATCACAATGGCTTGTGTAATTACTATGAAATTTCCCTGAACCCCGGTACGAGCAGGAAGATCGAAATAAGGATGGATAAGTTTTCTTTTTTAGACGATGAAAACATTAAAAACTCTCTCGTTGCTTATTCAGATGGAAAACAAACACACATTACTTTTTACCTGCCGCAAATACATTGCAGTAGCTGTTTATGGTTGTTGGAAAACCTTCACCGGTTAAACGAGCATATTATCTCGAGCAAAGTAAATTTTGCTTGTAAAGAAGCAGATATCATTTTCAACAACAACAAAACTTCTTTACGGCAAGTTGCAGAACTGCTCACCAACATAGGCTACGAACCTTACATCAGCTTCAGCAATATGAAGGAAGCCAAACCACAGCTTGATAAATCAAAAATTTATAAGTTGGGTGTTGCTGGTTTCTGTTTTGCCAACATCATGCTACTCAGCTTTCCCGAATACCTCAGTATCGATATAAAAGAAAACAGGTTAGTTACTTTGTTCCGTTACCTTAACCTTGCACTAAGTCTTCCTGTTTTTTTCTATAGCGCTTCCGAGTTTTATATAAGTGCCTGGAAAAGCCTTAAACACCGTTTTCTAAATATTGATGCACCAATCGTTCTTGCGGTTATTGTAACCTTCGGTAGAAGTTTATACGAAGTGCTGACCGCAAGAGGTGGTGGCTATTTCGATAGCATGAGCGGCATTGTTTTCTTCATGCTGGTTGGCAGGGTATTGCAGGATAAAACATACCAGCAGTTAAGCTTCGATCGCGATTATACTTCCTATTTTCCCATTGCGGTAACAAGGGTAGGTAATGATAAAGAAGAAACAGTTGCCCTACCCGATATTAAATTAAATGATACGCTTTTAATTCATGCGCACGACCTCATTCCTGCAGACGGAATTCTTACACGCGGAACTGCTTTAATTGATTATAGTTTTGTAACAGGTGAAAGTGCACCAATTCAAAAGGAGATGGGTGAGATTGTGTATGCAGGAGGAAAACAAATTGGCGCTAACATCGAAATCCTTGTTATAAAGGAAGTAGCACAAAGCTATCTAACAAAGCTTTGGAACCGCAGCGAATTTAAAGACGATAAGAAAAAGGAACGACATTCTTTTGTGCACCTGTTAAGCCGTTATTTTACCTGGATAGTTTTTACCATTGCTATTGCAACAGCTCTCTATTGGTACTTCACCAATCCATCAAAGGTTTGGACGAGCATTACCGCAGTTCTTATTATAGCCTGCCCTTGTGCTTTGTTGCTTAGCAATACCTTCACCAATGGTAATATTTTAAGACTGCTCAGCAGAAGCAAACTATACCTAAAGAATGCACAAACCATTGAAGATATTGCACACATCAATCATATCGTTTTCGACAAGACCGGTACACTAACCGACCGGCAGTTTGAAGAACCCGAGTATATTGGAATGCCGCTGTCCAACCTACAAAAAAAGCAGATCGGCACTCTTGCAGCACAATCGTCGCATCCAATGAGTAAGGCAATTGCTGCTTCGTTGGTAGAAAAAGTGAATGAAAAAGTAATCGCTTTTTCAGAAGTGCCTGGAAGCGGTATTGAAGGAATTGTTGATGGCGATTTAATTAGTATTGGCTCTATAAAATTCTTAAAAGGAACAAACGATCATTCCCAGGAAACGTCAGTTTTTGTTTCAATAGAAGAAAAGATTTATGGTAAGTTCATTTTCAAAAATCATTACCGCACCGATGTTCCTTTAATGATTACACAACTTCAAAAGCACTATGATTTGTCTGTGTTAAGTGGCGACAATCACGGAGAGAAGAAGACACTTAAAAAGATGTTTGGCGGCGAGTATCAATTGCTATTTCGCCAAAAGCCCGAGGACAAGTTGGAAGTGATAAAACAATTGCAGAAACAGGGAAAAAAAGTGTTGATGTTAGGAGATGGGCTAAACGATGCAGGCGCTTTAAAGCAGGCAGATGTTGGCATTGCAGTTAGTGATAACACCAACAATTTTACCCCGGCAAGCGATGCTATAATTGATGCAGGAAAAATCTCTATACTTCCAAAATTTTTACGGCTTTGTATTATTAATAAGCGTATTGTTATTGCAAGTTTTATTATTTCAATTGTATATAATATTATCGGGATCTACTTTGCGGTTCAAGGCAACTTATCTCCTATGATTGCTGCCATCTTAATGCCTGCAAGTAGTCTTTCTATTTTGCTCGTCACTTTCGGGTGTAGTAACCTTGCCGCTACTCGTTTAGGGCTTAAGTAGAAGAATTATGTACCAGGCAATAGTATTCCAATTAAGCATCCTTGCGTCGCACTCTTGTACAGTTTTAACCGCTGCAACAGTTAAGCCTTTTTGCGCAGCTTTTTCTTCGAGGTAACAGAAACTTTGTTAAGTCAAGAGCGAGGTTCATCAGTAGTCAAATTTCTTTTTCGCTCTAATGCTTTCTATGCTTACATAAGCATATCCCTTCGAAGTTCTGTCGTTAAAAGTCATAAGTCTTACACCCTTCATTTCTAAAGCAGTTTTAATAGCACCAGCACCAATGCCGCAAAGCATATCCTCATTACCCAAACAAACACACATCTTTTTATTGACCCATAAATCATATGCCTCCTGAAAAAATTTTTTTCTCCTCCAGGTCATGCAGGTGTGCTTGCGCTTCTCTAATTCGGTTTGTTAGTTCTTCATTTGCAGCCATAATCAGCGGTTATAATTCTTTTAAAGTTAGTAGTTATAAAGTTTAGACTAATCGTACAAACCACTTGCTTTCCTAATTGAACCTACAGTTAAATTATTAAATATAGTACAAGAGTGCGACGCAACGGCTGCCGAGTAATGTTGTTATGCTGGCTCCATAATCTCTTTACAAAACATGATAACAATCATCTTTCGTGTTGAGGACAGTCAACCCTATCGGCTTATACTCAACCTACTTTTGAAGCCTGGTTACAATACGATGAGCGCAATTTTCATACTACTAATAGTAAGCATTACAATAGCTGCAGGTTTTCTTGTAGCCTTCCTGTGGACTGTAAAAGCTGGGCAGTACGATGATGAGATCAGCCCCCCTATAAGAATATTATTTGATGAGGCCCCAACACTAAAAAATAAAAAATAATATTGCATGTTAGACCTATCAGCCCCAACGGGAATAGAAGTGAGAGTTCGAACGCCTGAAAGAACGCAAATTGAGGTTGAGCGCTTTTTTTACGACAACAACATTGTTAAGTTGTTTGTTTATGCTACCCTTTTTTGGGGAGTTATTGGTATGCTTGCAGGCTTACTTGCTTCTATCCAACTTTTTTACCCTTTAGCCAATTTCGACTTTGCGCCTACCACCTTTGGTAGGGTACGGCCAGTACATACAAACGCAGTTATTTTTGCTTTTGTTGGTAACGGTATTTTTATGGGTGTTTACTACTCGTTGCAACGTCTTTGTAAGGCAAGAATGTTTAGCGATAAACTTAGTAAAATTCATTTTTGGGGATGGCAGGCGATAATTGTTGCGGGTGCAATTACTTTGTTACTTGGTTATACATCTGGTAAAGAATATGCAGAGCTCGAATGGCCTATTGACATTGCAATAACTGTTGTATGGGTACTTTTCGGCATCAACATGTTAGGTACTATTATTAAGAGAAGAGAGAGCCACTTGTATGTTGCTATCTGGTTTTATATAGCTACCTGGGTAACGGTTGCAATGCTTCACATTGTAAACTCGTTTGAAATTCCGGTTACCATGTTTAAAAGCTATAGCTGGTATGCAGGTGTACAAGATGCTTTAGTGCAGTGGTGGTACGGGCATAATGCAGTAGCGTTTTTCCTTACAACCCCTTACCTGGGCTTGATGTATTACTTCTTACCAAAGGCTGCCAACAGGCCGGTGTTTAGCTACCGTTTATCAATCATTCACTTTTGGGCGTTGATCTTTATTTATATATGGGCTGGTCCTCACCACTTACTATATACCGCGCTGCCGGACTGGGCACAGAGTCTTGGTGTAGTGTTTAGTATTATGCTGATAGCGCCAAGCTGGGGGGGCATGTTGAACGGCTTGTTTACACTTAGAGGTGCATGGGATAAAGTAAGAGAAGATCCTATTTTAAAATTCTTAGTTGTTGCAGTTACTTGTTATGGTATGGCGACATTTGAAGGGCCAATGCTTAGCTTAAAGAATGTAAACGCAGTTGCTCACTACACCGATTGGATTGTTGCTCACGTACACGTGGGAGCATTAGGTTGGAACGGCTTCTTAACCTTTGGTGTTATCTATTGGATCATTCCAAAAATATTTAAAACAAAACTTTACTCGACCAAACTTGCCAATACACACTTTTGGATAGGAACGATAGGCATTGTGTTATATGCCGTTCCTCTTTATTGGGCAGGCTTTACACAAAGTATGATGTGGAAGACATTTACTGAAGAAGGTCAGTTAAAGTTCCAGTTTTTAGAAACTGTTACCAACATTCTTCCAATGTATATGACCAGGAGCCTTGGTGGAGCCTTATATCTTTCCGGTGTTTTTGTAATGGTTTATAACATTGTAAAAACAGTAAAGGGAGGTAGCCTTGTTCCTAACGAAGCGGCTGAAGCGCCTGCATTGCCCAAGCAAATTGAAACACACGGTAAGCAACACTGGCATAGGTGGATAGAAAGAAGACCTGTTCAAATGTTGGTGTTTAGTTTAATCGCAGTGGGTATTGGGGGTGTGCTCGAGATAGTTCCAACCTTCCTTATAAAAAGCAATATACCTACTATAACTTCTGTTAAACCATATACGCCGCTTGAGCTACATGGTCGTGATATTTATGTACGTGAAGGATGTTATACCTGCCACTCGCAAATGATCAGGCCTTTTAGAGACGAGGTAGCCCGCTATGGCGAGTATAGCAAAGCCGGTGAGTTTATCTACGACCATCCTTTCCAATGGGGAAGTAAGAGAACCGGTCCTGACTTAGCTCGTATCGGTGGTAAGTATCCTGACAGCTGGCATTACAACCATATGATGGATCCACGTAGTATGTCGCCCGGTTCAATTATGCCTAACTATCCCTGGTTGATGGACGATAAGGTTGATACAACAATAACAGGTGCAAAAATCAGGGCAATGCAAACCCTCGGTGTGCCTTATCCTGATGGTTACGATAAGCAGGCGAATACAGACCTTTTACAGCAAGCGAACAAGATAAAAGCTAGCCTTAAAAAAGATAAGCTTGAGGCATCAAACACAAGCGAAATAATTGCTTTGATTGCTTACATGCAGCGTGTAGGAACTGATATAAAAGCAGAACCTAAGCAAGCAGTTGCAGCGTTAAAGTAACCTATGTTTTATAAGAAGGATTTGGTGCCGTACATCATATCCTTCTTCACCAGCCGTTGCGTCGCACTCTTGTACAGTATTTCTTTACGCTGCAAAGTGAAAAAATATAAAGCTGTTCTGCCAAGTAGACGTATCACAAGCATGATCGTCATTGCGAGGAGGTACGACGAAGCAATCTGCTTTTTAAGTAAAGCCTGATTAAGGTAAATGCAGGCTTTACAAAGGTTGATTAAGCAAGTGTACACCGCTTCAGCAATCGATGAATGGTGGCCGAATAAAGAACAAAAAGTACAAGTGAGTAACACAACGATGTTTAATTAATAACTAACAGTTCGCAAAATAATAGCACACATGAAATTTATAAACTACCTAGAAAATATAACAGGAGTTGATGTGTACGCGATGACATCCTTCCTCATCTTCTTCGGCTTTTTTATAGTGATGACCCTGTGGGCATTACGCGCAGATAAGAAGTTGATTGATGTATTAAGCAACCTACCATTAGACAACGACAATAATAACTAATTGTAAAATTTTAAGAATGAGACTTCGTAAAACATTTGAATGGAAAGGGATGGGATTAACCACTGCCATCGCTTTACTTGCATCAGCAAATGTATTTGCAGCAGGCCCCAAGTTAGCATCGGAAGCAAGCAACCCACTAGCAATAATGTTATTGATTGTGATAGTAGCGTTGGCACTTGTTATTGCGTTACTGGGGTATGTTTTATTGGGCGCCGCAGAAATAAATTTACAGAGAGCAAAAGATAAGCTATACAATGCAAGCAAAGTAGCGCAGGCTACCTTGGTAATAACTTTTTGCTTGTTCTCTTCAGCAGTATTTGCAGCTGACGGAGCAGATGCTATAGCCACCGAAGTAGTAAGTACTACTATTAATTTGCTATCTAAATTCTCTTACTATACACTTCTATCAGTAGTAGGCTTAGAGGTTTTATTGATACTGGTAATGCTATGGCAGGTAAAGGCTTTATTAGCAAAAGAGAAGCTTGTAGTAGCAATTGTAGCACAGGAAGCAAAGCAACCGATTTGGCAGAAGTGGTGGGAGAAAATGAACAGCTTTAAACCTGCTCATGTTGTAGGCGACACTGGCCATAACTACGACGGCATACGCGAACTGGACAACAAGTTGCCGCCCTGGTGGCTGTATGGTTTTTATGCTTGTATAGTGTTTGCCGTTGTTTATATGTATCGTTTCGAAGTAGTGCATTCTGCCCCGTCTACACGCCAGGAGTATGTAATTGCAATGGAGCAAGCTGAAGTAGAAAAAGAGGAATACCTGAAACACGCAGCAAACAAAGTAGATGAAAATAGCGTGACTTTATTAACTGAAGCAAGCGCACTAGGAGAAGGAAAAAAATTATTTGGAACTGCATGTGCACCATGTCACGGTCCTGATGGGCAAGGCGTAGTTGGACCAAACTTGACGGACGACTTCTGGTTGCATAAAGGTGGTGTAAAGGATATCTTCAAAAGCATAAAATACGGCGTACCTGAAAAAGGAATGAAGTCGTGGAAAGATGATTTTAGCCCGGTGCAGATAGCTCAAATTGCGAGTTATATTAAATCAATAAGCGGTACTAAGCCGGCTAATGCAAAAGAGCCCCAGGGTGATTTATTCAAGGAGGACGCTTCTACGGCAACAGTAGATTCAACGAAGCCTGATAATAAGTTAGCGGCGAATTAAACATGAGAACAGTAATAGAAAAGAACGCGGTTAAGATCGAGGATAGCTTTCGCGATCATATTGCCACAGTTGATGATGATGGTAAACGAAAGTGGATATATGCAAACAAACCAAAGGGTAAGCTGTACAAGTTGCGTACTTATCTAAGCCTTTTTTATTTTGCTGCTTTCTTTAGCATACCCTTTATTAAAATTGATGGACGGGCGCTGTTTTTATTTAATGTTACCACTGCCAAGTTTATTTTATTTGGTAAAGTATTTTGGCCACAAGATTTTTTTATACTGGGGCTAGGTATGATTGCTTTCATTTTATTTATCATTCTTTTTACTGCTGCTTTTGGCCGGCTGTTTTGTGGGTGGGCCTGTCCGCAAACGAACTTCATGGAAATGATGTTTCGTAAAGTGGAGTATTGGATAGAAGGCGATGCACCACGCCAAAAAATGCTGTCTAAAGGTCCTTGGACAGCCGAAAAAATATTGAAGAAAGGAGGGAAGCATCTAGCGTTCTTCATGCTCTCATTTATAATTGCAAACTTCTTCCTGGCGTATGTTATAGGTATAGAAGAGTTAGAGAAAATCGTTACAGCGCCTATGTCGCGGCATGCAACAGGGTTCTTAATGTTGTTAATATTCAGCGGCGTTTTTTATGGCGTTTATGCTTTTTTTAGAGAGCAGGTTTGTACAGTTATTTGTCCTTACGGCCGATTGCAAAGTGTGCTGCTCGATAAAAATTCTATGATTGTTGCTTATGATTATAAGCGTGGAGAAGCGAGGGGCATTGCGAAGAAAAGTGAAGAAAATATTTATGGCGATTGCATTAATTGCTTTGCCTGCGTAAAAGTTTGTCCAACAGGTATTGATATTCGCGATGGTGTACAAATGGAATGCGTTGGTTGTACTGCCTGCATTGATGCCTGTAATAATATTATGGATCGAATAGGTAAGCCACAGGGTTTAATAAGGTATGCAAGCGAAAATAGTATTGCTACGGGCGAGCCGTTAAAGTATACATCAAGGATGAAGATGTATACTGCTTTGTGCAGCCTTGTGGTAGTTATATTAGCTGCTATTTTATTTACCCGCAAAGACGTTAATGCTACTATAATGCGTACCCCAGGCATCCTTTACCAGGAAAGAGGCGCTGATAGTATCTCCAACTTATATAACATTAAGCTTGCCAACAAAACAATCAACGTCATTCCTCTTAGCATTCAATTGGAAGATGGAAATGGTAAGATTGAAATTATAGGCAGGCAAGTAATTGATATAGCAAAAGAAGGGCAGGGCAGTGGATCTTTTTTCGTGGTACTTCCCAGGAGTGCGGTGCACGATCGTAAGACAGAATTAAAGCTGGCGTTGTATGCTGGCAATAATAAAATTGCAGTTGTGAAAACAAACTTCTTAGGACCTGTAAGCGATTAGTTTGTACAAAATAAAAAAGATTTTTTGAGCGAGCATTTAGTCTTTACTCATCAGCGTTGTGTCACTCACTTGTACTTTTAGTTTCAATACGCATCTTTTTCAAGCTTTAAGTTCTATACGTTCGTTCACCACAACCGTTAGCTTTTTAAAAGCTGACCAACGTCAGGTTTTGACGTGACTATTGTTTACTTATAACGCTTATTCATATAATAATTTTGCTTTTAATTAAAATGCCATGTATGACCTGGGGAAATAAACTTGTATTTGTATTTATTGCCTTTGCAGCGTTAATGGGAACATTAGTTTATAAGTGCATGCAGCAAAACTTCGAGCTGGTATCAAAGGATTATTATAATGAAGAGTTGAGATACCAGGATAAGATTGATGGTACCAATAACGCCAATAAGTTGAGTAATGTAAAAGTTGATTATTCTGGTGACGAATTACATATTCATTTACCAAAAGAGCTAAACGGTTTAGCCCTTACCGGCGATGCTTTGTTTTACTGTGCTACTAATTCTAAGTTTGATAGAAAGTTACCACTTCAGGTAAACGATGAAGGTTTGATGAATGTCGGACTTCGTATATTGGCAAAGACTAATTACATTCTTAAAATAAGTTGGCAGGTAGGCAACGAGCAATATTATAACGAACAAAGTGTAGATCTTAAATGAGCTTGCAGCTTATTATATCAGCTTTTGCGATGGGGTTGCTAAGCAGTTTCCATTGTGTAGGTATGTGCGGTGCCATTGCATTTTCATTACCTACTCAGCATCTTTCACCTGCTCGTAAAGCAGTTGGCATTTTGCTGTATAATGTCGGCAGGGTTCTTACCTACACCTTTTTAGGTGTTATCTTCGGCGTTGCAGGAAGACAGCTTTACCTGAGTGGCTTTCAGCAATGGTTTTCTATTATAGCAGGTATGTTCATACTTGTTATTGTAATTCAATCTGCGTTTCATTCACCAGTGTTCCATTTGCCTGGCTTTAAAAAGTTGAATCTTTTTGTTCAAAAACTTATTGGTTCTTTTTTAATGAAACCTTCTAATGGTAATATGCTGTTGCTGGGTATGGCTAATGGTTTACTGCCGTGCGGTCTTATATACTTAGCCATCACAGGTGCATTAGCTGCGGGATCAATAGCCGGCGGTGCTATCTTCATGGCCTCATTTGGTATAGGCACATTTCCTGCGCTCTTTCTTCTTTCTTACTTCGGGTTTCTTATCAAACTCTCTACACGCAATACTATCAAAAGGGTAGTCCCTTATTTTGTCGCCAGCATGGCCCTATTACTTATCCTCCGCGGAATGAATTTAAATATTCCATACCTAAGCCCGCTTTTAGGGTCAAATGCTGAAATTATTTCCTGCCATTAAACAGCTCTGCCGCTGGTTAGCAACTTACTGGTTTACGCCTGCAGATGCCATTTGTACTACAGATGAAGTGATTGCGACGCAACGATGACGCCATGAAATACAAGGTTGGTATTATATAAAGAGTAATCTTAGAGTTTTCTTCGTTTTACTGACTACTTGTGGTTTACCTGGTCTTTATTCCTCTCATCTTATTCTCTCCACGCTTTTGCTTTAACAACATGATAACTGTCATATTTTCTAAACCTTTTCGTCATGCTTTAACGTACTGCCGACGGGTAGCTTTGTGTAAACAAAAGGGAAATAATCCTCCTTCAAAATCAAAAGTAAAAGTCATGAAAAAGATAACTCTCAAAAGCCTTGCAATAATACCAGCAATGTTTTTTACAACCTGTTTTACAACTCTTAGTGCCCAAAGTGTATTTCAATCACAGGTAATGAATATTAGTTTAACAGGTACTTCAAGCATACACGATTGGGAAATGAAAGCGGCGAATGGTAAAAGCGAAGCAACTTTTGTAGTGGATGCTAATGGTAACGTTTCTTCTCTTAGCAGGCTAAGTTTTACATTGCCCGCGAAAAGCCTGAAGAGCAAACACACGATGATGGATAACAATACCTATAAGGCATTAAATACTAGTAAAAACCCTAACATAATCTTTGTACTTACATCTGCTACGGTATCTCCAAAAGGAGCTAATAACTACCTATTGAATTGTGTTGGTAAACTAACAATAGCAGGCACTACAAAAGAAACGGACCTGGTTGCAACTGGCAAATATAATCCTGCAGATAAAAGCTTTACAATTAATGGTGTAAAGAAAATGAAAATGACAGATTATAATGTGAAGCCTCCAACAGTAATGATGGGAACAATTAAAACAGGCAACGACATAAGTATCGCTTACAACTTAAAGTTCATTAAATAAAAAACGGAAACTAACCTTTTATTAAAAACAACAATCTTATATTATGAAAAAGATGACAGGTAAGTACGCAATAAAATTAGCAATGCTGATGGCTTGTGTACTTCCTTTAGCCTTAGCGGCCCAGACAGATAGAGAATTTTACGGCAAACCTTCGTACTGGCGACCATATGATAAAGCCGGTATTAATGTTTTTGAAACAGGCAAAGTAGATACTATACCATTTGAAGGACCTAGAATTCGTTTTGGTGCAGGTTTTACAATGCAGTTTCAGGATTTAAAACATGAGAACGCAAAAAATTCAGGCGCTACAAGGTTGTATCCTTTACAAAGAGGTTTTATGACAGCGCAAGCTAACCTTTTTACAGATGTTCAACTTGCTGATGGTATACACATGAATGTTACTACCTACCTTTCTTCTCGGCACCATAATGAGGCATGGGTTAAAGGTGGTTTTATACAAATAGATAAGGCGCCCTTCTTAAAAAGCAAATTGGTTGATAAAATAATGGAAGTGGCTACGATAAAGGTTGGTCATATGGAAATCAACTATGGCGATGCTCACTTTCGAAGATCAGATGGTGGACAAACTCTGTACAATCCATTTATGGAAAGCTATATTCTTGATGCGTTTGCTACGGAGATAGGTGGTGAAGTTTACTTACAAAAGAATGGTTTGTTTGGTATGTTAGGTGTAACAAACGGTATGATAAAAGGAAGCGTTGACTCTACCTACAAAACTGCCGCTGATAATAACACAAAAAGATCTCCTTCTATTTATTTAAAAGGTGGTGTTGATAAAACACTAGGTGATCTAATAAGAGTACGTGTATCAGGAAGCTATTACCATAATGGAAGTGCAGCAGCAAGCGGACAGAATTTATATGGTGGCGATCGTTCAGGTTCAAATTACCAGAACGTAATGGAGAATGCTCCTGCAGGCGCTGCCCTTGCAGCTTCTACAGCCATTGCTTTCTCAGGCCGTGTTAACCCTGGCTTTACTAAAAAAGTTGATGCTGTAATGCTTAATGGATTTTTAAAAGTAAAAGGTGTTGAATTGTTTGGTACCTACGAAACTGCACAAGGCAGAAATAAAAATGAAGTAGACAGCAGAAAAGCAAGTCAACTTGCAGGCGACGTTCTTTACCGCTTTGGCAAAGATGAAAATTTTTACTTAGGTGCACGTTATAATACTGCTAAAGTAGAACTTGCAAAAACAACAGCTATCCCTACTAACTACAACGTAAAAGTTAACCGTGTTGCACTTGCAGCAGGATGGTTCATGACCAGGAATATATTAATGAAAGCAGAACTGGTTGATCAACAATATAAAAACTTCCCTACGGCTGACTACCGTAATGGTGGAAAGTTTAAAGGGTATGTAATTGAAGCAGTAGTGGGCTTCTAACATCGCTTTCATAGCAGGTATTGCAAATAGAGAATGAGCCTGCAAAGTGCTCATTCTTTTTATTAGAAAGATTTCGATTTAAAGCAATGATTATGTGTTACAACAATCTTATTAAAGTAGTATTACCGACCATAATTGGTCTTGTAATTTATACTACATCAACTGCTCAGCAAACACCTAAAAACCTGGTGAAGTGGGTAGTGGAAAAAAATAGCACACTAAGGGTAGAAGGCGAATCGAACGTGAACAAGTTTACCTGTAATATTAATGAGTATGCTAAAAGAGATACCATCTTTGTTTCAGGTAATCAATCAAAACAAGTGAAGTTATCGGGCCGGTTACAAATGAATGTGATGGACTTTAATTGCCACAATTCGTTAATTACAAAAGACCTGCGAAAGACCTTAAAGTCTAAGGAGTACCCAAAGATGAACATCCATTTTCTTTCTCTTGAATGTATGCCTGGTTTCCAAAGTAAATGTGAATATATAAAGGGGTGGGTTGAAGTAGAATTGGCTGGTGTAAGAAAAAGGTTCGAGATGAATTATACCTTTTCTAAAGATGGTACTTCTTTAATTAAATTAAACGGCGGCCGCAATTTTTGCTTTTCCGATTTTAAATTATCCCCTCCTCAAAAGCTCGCAGGCCTTATCAAAATCAAAGACGAATTCGATGTAAACTTTCAACTGGTTTTACGCATTATTTAGTGGCAGTTGGCGCTATGTAAATCACTATAAACTTTAATTCATACAACATGAAAACAATACTTGTCGCTACAGATTTTTCTCCGGCTGCACATAACGCCTTAATGTATGCTGTTAAGATGGCCACCTATGTTCATGCAAAAGTGGTTTTATTAAATGTATACCAAACCGTAAACTACATATCCGATATGGTGGTAATGGTTCCCGACCAGGAGTTGAGGGAAGAGAATGAAGAATTGCTACTGAACGAGTTTGCACAATTAAGCGAAGAGCAAAAAGAATTCGCTACACTACGTTGTGAACTTGGAAGTGCAACCGATACTATAATTTCTGTTGCCGCCGAAATTGATGCTGATTGGATAGTTGTGGGTATGAAAAGATCCGATAAAACTTTCAGGAAGATCTTTGGAAGTACTGTGTTGTCACTTCGTCGTGTATCCTCGCTGCCTCTAATTATTGTTCCGGAAGAAGTAACATTCACCGGTATTAAAAAGATAGCACTTGCAAGTGATCTTACTGCAGAGCACGATATCCATCTTCTTGATCCCCTGGTTAAATTAGGCTCTGCATTTCATTCAAACGTGTATGTGGTTAAGGTGCTTCAAAAATACGCCAACGAAGAAACTGCGAGGGGGCAGGTTCCTTACAACGTTAAGTGGTGTCTCAAAGAGCTTTCGCCAGGATTTGAGTTTTTGAAAGACGACAACTTTAGCCATGCATTAAACACTTTTATTCACGATCACGAAGTCCAGATGTTGGCTATGGTGGCACATCCTCATTCTATTTTAGAAAGAATGTTTGTTAGAAGTTCCATTAAAGAAATGCTTTTTAAGGCAAACGTGCCCATCCTTATTCTGCCAGGCTTTCCCGGCGTTAACCTAAACGATCAGGAAAGTAGCATAATAGAGATGGCGAAAGCAGCATATTAACGACGCTCACAAGTTCAATTAGTTTTTGGAGATATTTTTGTTCAGGCATTTGAATAAGAATTAAGCATCGTTGTGTCACTCACTTGTACTGTTATTTTTCTTATCAACAGGCACGCTGCACTATTACTAACAAACACCTTCCCTAATCCAAAAGTGTGTGGTTGAATAAAAAAGTTTCATAGAAATAACAAAAAGAAGGTTATCTATTTCAAGATAAAAGACTAAATAGCAGCGGAAATAGAAATACACCTTTATGATTATACAGATGAAGTATAAGTTTTTATTAAGCCTTCTCTTATTA
>JAQBNN010000058.1 GCA_028288505.1 Segetibacter sp.
TACGTACGATCTTAAAAAGGTAAAAGAGCATTACCCCTGGATGGCTAAAGAGCTTAAAGTATTAAACCCTGATCTTAAAAGGCTGAATTACGACCGCTTATTTCCTGCTGTTGCCGGGGTTGCTAAACGCCCCAATGTTGTTTTAGTTATCTGCGAATCTTTTAGTGCTTATAAAAGTTCGATGGTCAATAACCCTCTTAATACCACACCCTATTTTAATGAATTGGTTAAGCAAGGCATTTACTTTAATTATTGCTTCAGCCCATCCTACGGTACGGCAAGAGGTGTGTGGGCAACCATAACGGGTGTTCCCGATGTGCAGTTGTACAAGACCGCCAGTCGTAACCCCGCCGCCGTCGATCAACAAACAATTATCAATGATTTTAAGGAGTATGAAAAGTTTTACTTCCTTGGTGGAAGTACCAGTTGGGCCAACATTAGAGGCGTACTTACCAACAACATCAGCAACCTGCATTTGTATGAAGAAGGAGATTATAAAGCAGCGAAAATTGATGTGTGGGGCATAAGCGATAAGAATCTATTTTTAGAAGCAAACAAAGTTTTAGCCACACAACAAAAGCCTTTTTTCGCGGTAATACAAACGGCAGATAATCATCGCCCTTACACAATACCCCAAGAAGATCTTCAAGCATTTAAAAAACAAAATGTACCTCAAGATACTTTGGCCAAATACGGCTTCACTGGTTTAGATGAATACAACGCGTTTCGCTATACTGACTTCTCGTTCCAGCAGTTTATGGAAGCCGCTAGAAAAGAAGCTTACTTTAATAACACTGTTTTTGTTTTTGTAGGCGACCATGGTATAAAAGGCGATGCTGGCCAAATGTTGCCAAGGGTATTTTCTGACCAAAGTCTTACCAGCGAACACGTGCCGTTGTTGTTTTACGCTCCTTCGCTTCTTGCGCCTTCGTCTTATAATTACCCTGCTTCCCAAATGGATATACTGCCAACTATCGCCGGCCTGTGCAACATTAATTACACCAACACTACGCTGGGAAACGACTTGCTTAACCCCGCTTATAATGATGTTCGCAAAGCTTTCATTATCGATATAGATGCTCGTCGCATCGGCGTTATTCAAAACAATTTGTTCTACAGCAGCAGCATCAATGGAAGCAGCGAGCAGGTGGCAAGCATTGTAAACAACAACCCCGTTCCCCTTACTGATTCTTTAAAAGGTATTTATAAAAAAGCAACACAAGCATATTATCATACTGCCGCTTATATGTTGCTCAACAATAAGAAAAAGGTTAAGTAGGCGGTTTTTATTTTTGATACCAACACCAGTTTTTTATAGCGTCATCGTTGCGTCGCAATCACTTCATCCGCAAATCATTTGGCCACTTTTTCCCGCACGGATGATTTAAAGAAAAAATAAGCAAGCTGGTGTGTAAAGCATTTGTTTGTTGCATCCTGTTCGTGATAGGCTTTTTGTTGCGGTTACAAAAAGCATAACTTTATTATTAATCTTTTATAATCTACCGGATATGAAAAGTCTTATAACTGCTGCTGTTTGTTGTGTTGTTTGCACAGCCGCTTCCGCACAGGAAAGTAAATGGTCAGATAGTTTAAAGAAAAAAGCCTTTTCTCAGAACCCTTTAGTTAAGTCATCTCCTGCACAAAAGTTTGACAAAAGACTCTTCCAGGTTACACCGCCCCCTATCGAACAGCCTGAAGATGATAACGCCGCCGGCGTTAAAAGATTACCATTATCAGGCAAGTATATAGGCAACAATGGAATGGGAGCAGACATCTATGCCATGCAACCAGATAATATGCCTTGTCTCGTTCCTAAAGCATATAAATCAAATATGCCTGTTGCTAAATACAGGCGCACGCCACAACAACTAAACGAAGGTGCGCCTAAGGAAAATCCTAAAGAGCCTGCCCGGGTACAAATCATCCCATTAGAGAATTCAGGCAAAGGAAATTAGAAGTAAAAGCTACCGCGTAGCTCCTTCCTCTGCATTGGCGGCTGAACTCCGTTGCGTCTTAGTGTGAAAGTAATCGTACCGAGATCTTTCCTAAGCTTACCTTTTCCTTTAAACCTTTTGCTGCACGTTTACTTACCTTGCGCCCGTAAACTTTTCCTATACATTATTGTTTTTGCAGTATGAATTACAGCTCGCTTGAAGAATGTTTAATCGATCTCGAAAAGAATGGACACCTGGTGCGGATAAAAGAAGAAGTAGATCCAAATCTTGAAATGGCTGCTATTCATCTCCGTGTTCACGAAGCAGGCGGGCCAGCACTCTTGTTCGAGAATGTAAAAGGATCAAAGTTTCGTGCTGCTTCCAATATTTTCGGTTCCTTAACAAGAAGTAAATTCATCTTCCGCCAAACATTCGAAGCCGTTCAAAAGATCATTGAGTTAAAGAATGATCCAATGAAAGCAATCAAAAATCCTTTCAAAAATATTAATACAGGCCTCGCCGCCATTAAAGCATTGCCTTTAAAAAATCCTTCCTTCAAACCAGTATTACACCAACAGATACACGTTTCCGATCTTCCTTTAATAAAGCACTGGCCTATGGATGGTGGCGCCTTTGTTACTCTGCCACAGGTATATACCGAAGACATAGACAAGCCGGGCATCATGAATGCCAACCTGGGCATGTATCGCGTTCAATTAAGTGGTAACGAATACGAACTAAACAAAGAGATAGGCTTGCATTACCAGTTGCATCGTGGTATAGGTGTGCACCAATCAAAAGCTAATAAAAAAGGATTGCCGTTGAAAGTAAGTTGCTTTGTTGGCGGTCCGCCTTCACATTCATTAAGTGCTGTTATGCCTCTGCCTGAAGGGTTGAGTGAAATGTTATTTGCAGGATTGTTAGGAGGTAGGCGGTTCCGCTACACATACGTGGATGGATTTGCCGTAAGCACCGATGCCGATTTTGTAATAACAGGCGAAGTGTACCCAGGAGAGAACAAACCTGAAGGCCCGTTTGGCGATCACCTTGGTTATTATAGTCTCACCCACAACTTTCCTTTAATGAAAGTGCATAAAGTGTTTGCACGCAAGAATGCCATCTGGCCTTTTACTGTTGTTGGCCGCCCACCACAGGAAGACACTGCCTTTGGCAACTTAATTCACGAGCTTACCGGTAATGCAATTAAAGAAGAAATACCTGGGTTAAAAGAAGTGCACGCAGTAGATGCAGCGGGTGTGCATCCACTATTATTAGCCATCGGTAGCGAAAGGTATACGCCTTATATGCCCGCCAAACAACCAGCCGAAATACTTACAATAGCCAATCATATTTTAGGAACGGGCCAGCTAAGCCTCGCCAAGTTTCTTTTCATTACTGCTGATGATACCAATCAGTTATCTACCCACAACATCAAAGAATATTTTCAGTATGTTCTCGAACGGATAGACCTTAAACGCGACGTTCATTTTTATACCAACACAACTATTGACACGCTTGATTATTCAGGTACCGGTTTAAATGCCGGAAGCAAAGTGGTGTTTGCTGCCTATGGCGAAAAGCAACGAGCATTATGTAATGAAGTGCCGCAAGTACTAAAAGAGCTGCAAAGTTTTACCAATGCTCAATTAGCGTTGCCCGGCATTATAACTTTACAAACTACACAGTTCGAAACATACGAAAAGGCACAGCCGGAAATAGAGCAGTTGAACACCTTACTAAAAGACAAATTGAATGAGCTGCAAACTACCCCTTTGATTATTCTATGCGATGACAGCACATTTGCCGCCGCCACCCTCAACAACTTTCTCTGGATAGCCTTTACCCGTTGCAATCCGTCACACGACATGTACGGCATTGATGCTTTCGTAAAGCATAAGCACTGGGGCTGCAACGGCCCGCTGGTTATTGACGCACGAATTAAACCACATCATGCGCCGCCATTAGAAAAAGATCCTGCTACCGAAAGGAAGATTGCCAGGCTGTTTGCAAAAGGTGGAAGCCTGGAGAATATTAAGTTTTGATTTTTTTGTTACCGACAACAGTTTTTCATGGCGTCATCGTTGTGTCACTCACTTGTACAGTCATATGAGAAAAGATAGCTTAAGAAGTAGCATCTTCCTTTTCAAGTATAACTTTAGTTGTGATAAAAAAACCACTGCCCCTTGTCGCATCGTTTTTAATAGATTGCTGCAATTGCAGTCCCTCTACTGTTTCAAAAACTATGTCACAAGAAAATGCCATTTTATCGGAAATCCATCTGCTAATGGGAACATTTACCAAGTTAAAGCTTAACTCCAAAGAAGCGTTTTTTTCAACTTTTACTTTCTCACTTTTAACTTCTAGATAAGCAGGGGAAATATTTCTAAGCTTTGCTTTAAATGCAGTTTGTCCCATATTGTGTAGTGAAAGCGTGAGTGTTTTATTGTCAAAACGGTTGATTCTAAAAATTGCTGCCTTTTGATATAGATAAATCTCTCTTTGGAGACTTAATTCATCCCTCATTATGGTTGTATGAGATTTTAGCTCATCAACCATTCCAACTAACTCTTTTATACTTTTACTTTGAAAAAAAGATATGACAGAAAGGATCAATGCTATTAAACCTGTAAAAGCTTGAACCCATGCAGCAAACGCTTCTTCCATTTTTATATTTGATATATGGTTTGAATTATCTGTAACACTAATAAAAATTTATAAAAGGAAATTGGCTTTTTTATGACAAAAATTCGTAATAATAACGCGATCCATCGACGATACTTAGAATGGAGAAACTAAAAGGCAGAAGGAGGGAAGATTGTGGCGGTTTTAAAATACCGAAGTTATTTGTACAAGAAAGCAGCCCTTTGCAAGGGCTGCTTTCTCCAAATTAAAACTCAAAATTTATTTAACCGTAAAGTTTACGGCAACATCTCCCCAAAGCAATGTAACCTTACCTTGCTCACTAACTGTAAACGTCATTTTCTCTGTAAATTCTTTAGCCTTGCCTGCTTTTACATTTACACGTAATGCGTCGTCGGCTTCTTTATAAGCAGTGCCCCATTGGCTAGATGTTTTATTAAAAATTATTTTCCACTCGCTTTCTGCCGGGATGGTATACAAGCTGTATTTTCCTGCAGGTAATGGTCTGCCCTCAATTGAGGCGTCTTTACTGATCTCGAAAGTTGTAGCCTCGTTAGCACCGGTGCGCCAAACCTTATTGTATGGAGCAATGTCCTGGCCGATTGTTCTTCCTTTCACCGAAGGCTGGCTATAATTTATGGTAATCGTTAAACCGCTTTTAGTAGTTGCTGTAACTTCTGCAGGTGGACTAGGGCGTTTAGATTTGTCCTGGGCAATAGCTGAGTAACTGGTTAAAAGGGTTGTTGCCAGTAAACACAGTGTGGCGATCTTTTTCATATTAATGGTTTTATTAAAAGTAAGTTACAATGAAGATTTAAAAAGGTTTAAAATAATTTGATGAATGGATACTTTTAGATTTGATAAATGCTAAACGCACTCGACATACTATTTACTTTCCTGCATTTCTTTATTGTAGGTTTTAACCTGCTTGGTTGGATATGGAAAAGAACCAGGAGATGGCATTTCGCATTTGCTATGCTTACCA
Organism: Segetibacter sp.; assembly: GCA_028288505.1. Lineage (GTDB taxonomy): Bacteria > Bacteroidota > Bacteroidia > Chitinophagales > Chitinophagaceae > Segetibacter. The sequence continues at coordinate 5,560 of JAQBNN010000058.1, forward strand.
TAGCCTCATGGTTTATTTTAGGTATTTGGTACGGCATAGGTTATTGCCCTGTTACCGATTGGCAGTGGGATGTAAAGGAGCAATTGGGAGTGCAAAACCTTCCTGCATCTTTTATTGAATATTATGCAGAAAAGATAACCGGCCACAACTTTGATCCTGGCTTTATAAATGCAGTCACGCTCATAACATTTCTTGTAGCCATCGCACTTTCCGTCTATTTCAACTTTTTTAGAAAGGCTGATCATAAACACGACGTTAGCAGGTAAGCTTTTTGCTGCAAAGCTGGTAAAACTATAAGCTTATGAAAAGCAGGGCGCATATAAAATCGCATCCTATCCACCCGATACTTGTTTCATTTCCCATTGCTTTTTTTATAGGTACGCTTGTGTTTGATGCTTTGGCGTTGTTGCAGGATAACACTGCTTTATGGCAGACAGGCACCTATTTAAATCGGGCTGGTATTATAACCGCAGTGCTTGCTGCTGTAGCCGGCGTTATCGATTATATATACACAGTTCCTCCAAAAAGTACAGCTAAAACACGGGCTACCAAACATGCTCTATTAAACAGTACCAACCTCATCATTTTTGTAACCGTTTATATCCTTCGTCAAGATGTTGATACATCTCGTTTGTTGCTTGTAGGTTTAGAACTTATAGGTATCGTGCTTATGAGTATCGCTGGTTGGATGGGCGGCACACTGGTACATAGAAACCAGGTGGGTGTTGATATAAGGTATGCGCAGGCCGGCAAGTGGAAAGAGTTATACACCAGCGAAACTTCCGGTAAAATCGAGGTGGCTGATGCGAACGAATTAAAGATCGATCAAATGAAACTGCTGCATGTAGGCGATAAGCGCATCGTACTTGGTCGTACCGAAGACGGCCATGTGGCTTTTGACGATCGTTGTACGCATCGCGGTGCTTCTTTAGCAGGTGGTGCTATGATCTGCGGAACTGTTCAATGTCCCTGGCACGGTACGCAATTTAATGTAAAAACAGGCGAGGTGAAATGTGGTCCTGCTACTGAAAAAATTCCGACTTATGCTATTAGCGAAAGTGATGGTAAAGTCTTTCTCAATCTTTAGAAGCTGACTATTACGCCAGCTTTCTATTTTTTCTAAAAGATTTTATTTTGTCGGTCATTACAACCTGCTTCAACATCGTTGTGTCACTCACCTGTACTGTAAATCGTTATGCAACTTTTTGTTGCAAGGGCTGTTAGTAAAACGGGTTGTATTGCTGCTTAATAACAAAAAGTACAAGTGAGTGACACAACGATGTTGCCATGAAAAACAGCAGTCGAACAACAAATATTTTTTAAAGTTGATACCAGCAGTAATAAAATAGTAACGGCGATACCAAAGGAAATTTTTGGTAATTTTCCGCTCTTTAATATTCGAACGAAAGCATAATCTAAACTACTACTATGAAGGTGATTAAGGCAAACCACAAAGCCGTTTACGAACCAATTGCTGATCTTGTTACTTACAGGGCTATGCCTACCAGCGCAATTCCTATGAATGCTTTGGACCCTTTTATATTTCTTAATCACCACGGCTGGCAGGAGTACAAAGCAGGTAATGCAGGCTTGCCTTTTGGCCCTCACCCGCATCGTGGTTTTGAAACAGTCACTTTTATTTTAGAAGGCGACCTTACTCATAAAGATAGCGGCGGTGGAGGCAGCACCATAAAGGAAGGAGGTGTACAATGGATGACGGCAGGAAGTGGTTTGGTGCATGCAGAAATATCGTCGGAAGAATTTAAGAAAACAGGCGGGCCATTAGAGATCTTGCAGCTGTGGGTAAACCTGCCGGCAAAGCATAAAATGGTGGCGCCTAAGTATGTGGGCTTGCAAAAAGACGATATCCCGACAGCATCGTGGGATAATGGCAACGTAACCGCGCAGGTAATCTCAGGTACGTTAAACGGGGTTAAAGGGAAGGTGGAGCCGTTGACGGATATTCACCTGGCTAACCTAACCTTTAAAACTGGTGGTAAGTTTAGCATTTCCATTGATAACGATAAGACTGTTTTTCTTTACGTGGTGAAAGGTGAGGTACTAATAAACGGCGAGGATACTAAAATGCACCACATTGTTGAGTTTACCCACGAAGGCAAAATGATAGAGATGAAAGCACTGACAGATTCAATCGTGCTGTTTGGCTACGCTACACCTTTTAGAGAGCCGTTTGTATCGTACGGCCCTTTTGTTATGAATACACAACAAGAGATAATGCAGGCATACGAAGATTATAACCAGGGCAAGTTTGGCAGCAGCGACCTTTAAAATGCTATATTATAAGTTGCAATAAGGCCGGAATAAGTTCGGCCTTATTGCATACAAAGCAAAATAATTGCAGGGGCTGTATTGTTGAATTTACTTATAAGGGTAATAGGTAAAGCTGTAAGATTGAGGCAGTTGAAAAAACGTATTTAATTCCTACGACATTATTAAAAAAAGCAGCGTTCTTTGCTTCGAATGTCTTTATTCATTACATCTTTAAACTCGGGTAGCAATGGCAATTGCTATTACGTCGGCAACCAAAACGAAGCTATCCTTGTTGATGCAGGCATCTCTTGTCGGGAGATAGAAAAAAGGATGAAAAGGCTTGGACTAGACATGCAGAATGTGAAAGCAATCTTTGTTTCACACGAACACACAGATCACATTAAGGGTATTCCGTCTTTAGCAAAAAAGTTCCAGCTTCCTGTATACATAACCGAGCCTACACTTTTGCATGGCAGACTAATGCTTGAGCCGAGTCTCGTTGTAAACTTTATTGCTCATCAACCCATTGCTATAGGCAATCTCTCCATTACTGCTTTTCCTAAGTTTCACGATGCGTCAGATCCTTACAGTTTTATTGTTGACTGTAACAATATTAAGGTTGGCATCTTTACTGATATTGGCGCTGCCTGCAAGAATGTTATCCATCATTTTAAGCAGTGCCACGCCGCTTTTCTCGAGGCGAATTACGACGAGGATATGCTGAACAACGGCAACTATCCATACTTTCTTAAAAAGCGTATTTGTGGTGGCAGCGGGCATCTTAGTAATAAAGAAGCCTTTGATCTTTTTACAAAGCATCGGCCTCCTTACATGAGCCACTTGCTGTTATCGCATCTCTCGCACAACAACAACTGCCCTAAGCTGGTGCATGAACTGTTTACAAGCAACGCACAAAAAGTAAAAGTAGTTGTAGCGTCTCGGTATCAGGAGACAGAGGTGTATCATATTAATGCTGATCATAACACTACTGCCACCATTAAAAAGAAGATTACTGCCACACCGCAGCTGTCTTTTGCATTTGCATAAGCTGTGTGAAGCAGTAACTGTTGAAGTTGTATCTGCGCGTTAAATTCCCTCTTGTTCAAGCCAAAATCTTCGTACCGCATTTAACTGGTCAAAGTCTAGCGACGCATCAATTTCTGCCTTTGTTTTATTATTGTCGAGCGTAAAATGGCGTTCACCACCATGTTCTGGTCGTAGCAAGAAATCGTAGAGATTATCTCCTGTTTTATTTACCTCAACAAGAACCCCATCTTCTAATGTAAATCGTAGCGGATAATGTACTGACATAAATAAGATTTGGCTAAAGTTATAAAAGTATTGTGTCTTCTAAAGGGTGTATTTCAGCAGGTTTTATTTGCAGGCATACAGCCAAAACAATAGAGTTGTCTGCTTATAAAAAGTTTAAAAAGCCGGTGCTCGTAAAGATTGCATTATTCTCTTCATTTCCTGTAAAGGTACACCCACAGCCTGGTAGTTAATAAACACTGCATTGGGGTATACCAGTTTAACTTTTACAGTCCATGTTCTAGTTTAATAACTTGGGCTGTAAAGCGCCACTATCTACCTGTATCATTCCCTGGTTACAAACACCGTCTGCAGCATTGGTGGGGTTAATAACACGCCACTGGTAATGCCTGCAGAAAGTGAGTTTGTAATAAAATGAAGATCAATTAAAGTCGTCTGCACAGGTTAAGTAAGGACAAATAAGATAAGTAAAAGGAGGATTGAAAACCCTCTTTTAACGCTGAAAAATTATAACGTGTTCATAGCGGCTATATTAGAGGATTAAAACTTTGAATTATACCCCAGATTTTTACATTTTTATTTTTGAGCCAGCTTCAGCTTTACATAGCATCATTGTTGTGTCACTCACTTGTACTGGCAGGTCTTAATGCACCTTTTGCTCCCTGCGTATATTTCATCACTAGCCTCAAAAATTAAGTTATGCTGCCTGTCAGCTGTTTGTTGCTATTCAAACGTTAGTGGAGATAGAATAATACTAGTATAATTAGAGCCAAAGCAACAGAGCAGCAGCATCGATAACGGGAACGTTTGCGTAATTCGTTTGCTTCCTTTGGTTTTTTTCATCCTAAATTTAAAACCTTTAACACGGTATATTATTGCTTGGTTGCAGTAACCTTTCAAATGCCCATATGAAACTGAATGCTACCTATCTATTTTTATTACTTTTTATTACCTCTACAGTTTACTCCCAACAAATAGCTTTTCCTACTGCCGAAGGTGCAGGAAGGTTTACTACTGGCGGTCGTGGTACGCCCACAGTTCCAACTACTGTATTTGAAGTAACTAACCTCGATGACAATGTTTCCTCTCCACCAGTTGGAAGTTTAAGATGGGCCGTAACTAACAATTCTCCTGCAGCTCCTTATCGTACTATTGTATTCAGAATTTCTGGTACAATCAGGCTTTTAGGACCGCTATCAATAAATAGAGCAAATACTACTATTGCAGGTCAAACTGCACCTGGTGATGGAATATGCATAGCTGATTACGGCGTTTCTCTTGGTAATAATAACATTATCGTCAGGCACATTAGGTTCAGGCTAGGAGACAGGTACCAAAACCAGGGTATGGTTGATGGAAGCGGTGATGACGATGCTTTTGGCGGACTCGATCGTAAAAATATTATAGTTGACCACTGCACTATGAGCTGGAGCAGTGATGAAGCTTTAACGGTATATCGTGGTGATAGCACTACCCTGCAATGGAACCTCGTAAGCGAGCCTTTAGATTATTCATACCACTTCGAAACAGGAGATACTGCCTATGAAAGGCATGGCTATGGCGGTATTTGGGGTGGTAAAAGAGCATCTTTCCACCACAACCTTATTGCTCATTTAAGAGGCCGTGCTCCCCGCTTTGACGGAAGCCGTAATCTCCCTAATTCAACAAGCCCAGTAATAGGAAGTGAAAACGTTGATTTTAGAAACAACGTTATTTACAACTGGATAGAATACAATGTAAACGGCGGAGAAGGCGGAAACTACAACCTGGTAAGCAATTATTACAAATACGGTCCAAATACACTTAATTTTAATACCGCCGACGTTAACAGGAGAAGTATGGTAATCAACCCTTACCGGAAAACGTCTGCTCCTGTTTTGCCTTACGGTAAATATTTCTTGGAAGGAAACCATGTAGACAACTCGCCAACTGTTACCGCCAATAACTGGTTAGGAGCAGCAATGAATGGTGGCAGCCTTAATGATACAACGCAGTCTAAAGTAACGACACCCTTTGATATTGCTCCGCTAAATACCCAAACCGCACTTCAAGCATACGAAGCTGTATTAGCCGGAGCAGGAGCTACGCTACCAAGAAGAGATACCCTTGATGAAAGAATTGCCAACGATGTTAGAAACCGTACCGGGCGAGTTATTGACGTGCAAGGTGGGTATCCGCATGGCACACCATTCTCCAGTTCACAAACCGCATGGCCCCCCTTAAACTCTTTACCTGCGCCAACAGATACTGACCACGATGGTATGCCAGATAGCTGGGAAACCACGAATGGTTCTAACCCAAACGATGCATCTGATCGCAATGTTTATGCTTCAAGCGGTTACACCTTGCTCGAGAATTATTTAAACAGTATAACAGGCCCTTTGCCGCTAACATTGCTAACATTTACTGCCATAAATACTGGTAAAGAAGTTGCGGCTAACTGGACTACGACCAATGAGATCAATACCAAAAGCTTTTCAGTTGAAAGAAGCGTTGATGGAAGAAACTTTTCATCAATAGCCAGTGTTGCTGCTAAGAGCACCACATTAAACAATAACTATTCTTTTACCGATTTAAACCCTCTTACCGGTACGTCTTACTACCGCCTACAAATGATTGATAAAGATGGCAAGTTTACCTATAGCCCCACTGCGAAGGTAAGCAGGGTAGGTAAAATGGCTTTAAAGCTAAATCCTAACCCGGTTGCTGATAAAATGGTTGTTTCTCATGATGCCGCAAGCCTGGCTTCTGTTATAAAAGTTTTATCTGCCGATGGCAAAACCATTACTGCCGTAAAAGTTACCAATGGCGCTTTACAAACAACCCTTAATGCAGCGTTTTTAAAAGCAGGTGTATATTATCTGGTGTACGAAAATGCAGGTGAGAAAGCTACTATAGAATTCATCAAAAAATAAATGAGGCAGGTGCTTTCTTATACTAAAATTTTTTTGTGACCAGCATTAGTTATTAATGTAGCTCCGGTTGTGTCACTCACTTGTACTGTATATTTTTATGGCGGCTGCCCTTTAACTGCCGGGGATAAAACTATTAAAGCCGCCTTTAAATAAAAAGGTGGTAAAAGATGCATAATGAACCTCAAGTACAAGTGAGTGACACAACGATGATGCTATGAAAGACAAAAGCCGATAACCAAAACAAAGATTTAATACAGCATCGACATCCAGTAAAAACGATTCTTTCCTTAATAATTAAACTATTGCCATGCACAAAATTTTACTTAAAAAAACAGGGCTTGTTGCGTTGTTTCTTTTATTGTCAGTTTTTTTTTCCACTGCTTATGCCTACGATGTAGTAGTAGCCAAAGATGGCTCGGGTAACTATACCACCGTGGGAGCGGCTATCAGGGCTGCGCCTACAGGGCGAACCACTGCCTATACAATCTTTATTAAAAACGGCAAGTATCGTGAAAAAGATACAGTGCCTTCCAATAAACCTTTCATTCAACTGGTTGGAGAAAGTGTAGCTAACGTTATAATTAGCTGGGATGATTTTAGCGGCAAACCAATTCCAGGAGGTGGGGGTGCTACATTTGGTACTGGTAATTCAGCCACCTTTACAGTTAGTGCAGCTGACTTTTCTGCAATAAACGTAACATTTGAAAATACAACAGGCGAAGCTCCACAAGCATTGGCGATAAACGTAACGGGAGACAGGTCTGCCTTTAAAAACTGCCGTTTTCTAGGTGGCCAGGATACTATTTTTGCTGGTGGTAATGGAGCGAGGCAGCACTTTAAGAATTGCTACATTGATGGTACTGTAGATTTTATTTTTGGCGATGCAAGAGCTGTGTTTGATTCGTGTGTTATTTATGCTAAAACCCGTTCATCAGCAGGTCAGTCGTTCATAACGGCAGCTAATACTAAGCAAACCGAGCCTTACGGCTACGTCTTCAGGGATTGTATAATACCTGCAAACCGTGGAAACACCGTATATGTACTAGGGCGCCCATGGCAAAATGATGCAAGTACCACAGATGCCGCAAAATCATATAACAAAACGATCTTCATCAATACCACGATGAGTTCATCAATTAGTACAGCGGGTTGGAGTGCCTGGGATTTAGGTACGGATGTTACTAAGATCACTTATGCAGAGTACCGGAGTAAAAAATTTGACAGTACACTTGTAGATGTAAGCGGACGGGCTTCATGGTCGAAGCAATTAACAGCTACAGAAGCGGCTAATTATAACAACAGTAATTTGTTTGGAACGTGGGACCCTTGTACTGTTTCTGTTGATTTTTGTGCTTCTGAACCAAGGCCAATTGCTGTATCTAACTATAGAGGTGTAAAGGGTACGAGCACATCTTTATTTACCTGGAACATTAGCTGGCCTATTGCAGGAGTTAAATATGAAGTATTACGCAGTAGCGACAGAACCACTTTTACAAAAGTGAGCGAGCAAACTTCTCTGAACGATTCTGCTGTAAATTTTAGTTACTCAGAAGCTATACCTCCTCCGGGACAAACTTATTTTTATTTAATCCAGGCATCAAAAGCAGGTTATAATACACATATAACTGATACAGTTACGATTTCCAGTACACCAACTATTACTGTTTCAGGATCTTTAGGCAGTTTCATTCAAGGTGTGGGTACTCCTTCAACTTCACAGTCGTATGTAGTATCAGCTGCAAGCTTAACTAATAACCTTATTATTACGGCTCCAACCTATTACGAATTATCTACTAATGGTACTTCATGGAGTGCCAGCAGTAACCCAATAGTATTTACCCAGGATGTAAATGGCAATGTTGCTAATACCACCATTTTTGTAAGGTTAAATGCAACACTTGCTGGTACTTACAACGGTAATATTGTGCATGCTAGTACTGGTGCAGATACAGTTAGATTAGCTGTAACAGGTACTGTACAAAGTACACCTTTAACTGTTTCAACTATTTTGGAGTGGTGGCCACTATCAGCCAATAGCATGGATAGTGCTGCAGTAAGGGCGCAGGGTGTTGTTCCAACTACTCCAACGTTTAATAATCTATACCTGGCTAATGGTACAACTGTTCCGGCAATTCCAGCTTATTCGCCTACATACGGACAAGCCTTTGGTGCCAGTGCAAATGGTGATGGTACATGGACGACAGCAATTGGCGGACCGGGAAGTAATGTAAACAGGGCACATTACGAACAATTCACTATAACTGCTTCCTCTACTCATTCGTTGCGTGTTGATTCACTTATATTGTCAACTTCTATTCATAATTCCGCAAATGGCAGGTTTGCAGCGGTGTACTCAAGAAGTGGATTTACCACTGATTCAACTGACATACAGGGAGCTGCTTTTGCAACACCTGTTACACTTGCAAATGAAACGGGAGGTACTACCGTTACTTACAGGTTAGCATTTTCTGGTGGAGCTGGTCTTACCCTTACAGCAGGCCAAACGCTAACTTTCAGACTTTACTATGCAGTAGGTTCAAGTAGTGCAGGAAGATATGCAAAGCTTAAAAATGTGCAGTTAAAAGGGTTAGCAACAGCTAATCCAATAGTAAGTGATTACAGAACACGTCAAAGTGGTGAGTGGAGTGATGTGAACACCTGGGAACGTTATGACGGATCAGCCTGGGTTTATCCTGCACCTTCATTTCCGCTTTATAATTCCTCAAATTCAGTTACTATTTTAAATGGTCATACGGTTTCAGTTACTGCATCATCCTCTTTACCATCTGGTTCATATACAGATGTTACCAGGATTAATAAAGGCGGCCAGTTAATTGTTAATAGCGGGATGGCATTAAATATAGCTAATGATGCAAATGCAATTACTACAGATTTACAGGTTGATGGTACCCTTACAGTTTTAGGTAGTGTAGGTAGTAATGGTACTAATACTATTCTGGTAACAGGAAATGTGGTTACTACAGGTAGTTTTTCCGTTCAAGGTACTGACGTGCTTACCATTAGTCCTGCAGGAACTTACCAGCATAATGCAAATAGTCCCAATGTTCCTGCTGCCTTGTGGCAACCTGGTTCTACTTTAATAGTAACAGGTTTAACAACTAGCCAAACCGGAATATTTAAGAATAATATTACCTATAGCAACATCGTTTGGAATAATCAAAATGAAGCAAATTATTATGCTTACAGGTTAACGCTTGATAGCATCAATGTAAAAGGTTCTTTCACTGTTCAAAGTACAGGAAGTACTTATATTTCATTTGCAAATACTTCAGGAAGAATTGCATTTCCTGGTGGGTTTTACCAAACAGGTGGTACTGTCAATTTTAGAGAAAGTGGCACTATCACGGATACATTAGATCTGGGAGGAGATTTTAGCGTAACAGGTGGAACATTTAATAGTAATATGGGAACTGGAAGTTCATTACTTATTAGGTTGGATGGAGTAAATAAGACCATAGTCTATTCTCAGAGCTCTGCTTTAAACACTAATTGGCAAGTAAATGGTTCTTATTCTTTAGTTTCTAATCTTGTTTTACCAAGCGGTGGTTTTGGGGTTACTGTAAACGGCACTTTAAATATGGGAACATTCGCCACTACTGGTTCTGGAATCTTTACTGCAAATGCAGCTTCTATAATCATTTCAGGTTCGCCAACTGGTTTGAATGGTAACATTGCAAATACTGGAACTAAAACTTTAAGTGCTGCTGCTTCATTTATATTTAATGGTGCTGTAACACAAACTACAGGTACTCTTTTACCGGCAACAGTAAATGCACTTACCATCACTAATGCAGATGATGTTACCCTAAACGGTGGAAACGTTACAGTAACAAATGGATTATCGCTTTTAGCAGGGAAGTTGATTGTTGGTGATAACACTATAACCACAAGTTCTGTCTGGAACTCTTCATCTGCTAAATATGTTGTTACTAATGGGGTAGGATTTTTAAAGATTAATAATATAGGTACCGGCAATAATGTTTTCCCTGTCGGGCCATCAACAACATCTTACAACCCCGTTACTTTAAACAATGCAGGTGCCACAGATAATTTTTCGGTGAACGTAAAAACAACCTTTAATAATGCAGTACCAGATCCAAACAAAGTAGTAAACAGGCAATGGACAATAAACGAAGATGTTGCTGGCGGAAGCAATGCTACCGTATCTCTTGCATGGACAACCGCAGACCAGTCGGCAGGTTTTAATCCTACCAGCTCTACTAGCATTATCAGGTTCAATGGCACTGCATGGCTATCTTACCCTGCAACAATAACAGGTGCTGGAACAACTACAAGCCCTTATGTTGCAACTGCTAGTGGAGTTACTTCGTTCTCTCCATTTACTGTAATGAACGATGCTGCCCTGCCTCTAAACCTAATCTCATTTAATGCTTCTTATTTAAACAATCAGGTTAATGTAACATGGAGCACAAGCAATGAAGTAAGTACTAAAGAGTTCCAAGTAGAAAGAAGTGTTGATGGTTTAGCCTTTAGTACAACGGGTACAATTAGGGCAAAAAATACAACTGGAGTAAACAACTATGAAGTGAAGGACCATAGCCCTTTGAGTGGCATCACTTATTACCGTCTAAAGTCATTCGATATTGATGGAAAGTTTACGTATAGTAAAACAGTTGCGGTAGCTATTTTAACAAAAGTGAGACTCTCCATTTTTGCTAATCCTGTTGCAAGTGTACTAATGGTAACCCATGCACCAGCAAAGCAAGGAGCTGCTTTTTATATACTTTCTTTCGATGGAAAGGAACTTTTAAAGGCTAATGGAACTGTGGCAACTTCACAAACAAAAATTGAGGTAGGGGGTTTAACGACAGGGTTATACCTGCTTATTTTTTATAACGGGAATGAAAAGAGCGCAATAAACTTCATTAAATATTAATTCGCTTTATACACAAAGGGTAGTAAAAAAATTATATAAATAATTTAAATTCGCTAAAAGGAGGAAACAAGTTTCCTCCTTTTAAATTTTGAAGATTCTGTAAACACCATGTATATTTCCATTCGTTTTCTTATAGGTTGTGCAATAAGTTTGTTCGCTTTATCGGCTACTGCACAAAATGGCTTCCCGAGCGATACATCTTTTACCACCCACAGCGCCTTTATCAAAGAGCGTAAAAAATTTCCTTTCATTGAAATTGCGCAACCTGCTTACCCTAAAGGCGTCTCCAAAAAACTAGATGTAGTTTATAGTACGATTGGTAAAAGAAAACTGCGTGCAGATGTTTTCTATCCGGTAGCAAAAAGCAAAGCGACTTATCCTGCAGTTATATTACTATATGGCGGAGGATGGAAGTCGGGCGATAAATCTATGTCGGTACCGATAGCCGAACAGCTTGCAGCAAACGGGTATGTTGCTGTTTCTATTGAATATCGGTTATCACCCGAAGCGCAATATCCTGCTGCTGTGTACGATGTAAAAGCGGCGATAAGATGGATGCGTGTGAACGCGAAAAAGTACCGGGTCGATCCTTCGAAAATTGCAGTGCATGGAGTTTCAGCAGGAGGACAGTTGGCGGCGTTGGTCGGAACTACAAATGGTTTAAAAAAGTTTGAAGGAAGTGGCGGCCATGCAGAACAATTAAGTGCCGTACAAGCCATCATCGATATTGATGGTGTACTCGCTTTTAAACATCCCGAATCTTCCGAAGGCAAAGTGGCTGCTGAATGGCTAGGTGGCACTTCCGAAGAGAAGCCTTCTACCTGGCAGGAAGCTTCCGCACTAACCCATGCTGGTAAAAGTACGCCTCCGATCCTTTTTATTAATAGTTCCACTCCCCGTTTTCATGCGGGCAGAGATGACATGATAAAAGTTTTAAACGCTCATAATATTTACTCCGAAGTTCATACCATTCCAGATACGCCACATCCGTTTTGGTTGTTTCATCCATGGTTTCAACCTACCATGAATTACACAATAAGTTTTTTGGATAAAGTCTTTAAGGGTAAATGAAAATGTTCGGTAGTAATTTTGGTTCCGGCATTTGTATAATCTATTAAACATCGTTGCGTCGCACTCTTTAACAGTTAGTACGCTATTGAACACATTAAATTTGGGTTAGCCTAATCGTCCTTCATTACTTAAAGTAAGCAAGAGATATGAATAAATATTACAGGAATACAATAGTCGTCGCGTTACTTATTTTAATGTCCTTTATAAATCCTCCGAAGAGAATTACAGTGTACCTAATCGGTGATTCGACCATTGCAAATAAACAGGTAACTGCTTACCCCGAAACTGGTTGGGGAATGCCCTTTACCTACTTTTTCGACTCAACAGTTACAGTTGATAACCGTGCCCTTAATGGTCGAAGTACAAAAACATTTATAGCCGAAAAGAGGTGGCAACCCGTAGTAGATCAATTGCAGGAAGGAGATTACGTTTTCATACAATTCGGGCACAATGATGAAGTAAAGACGAAAGCGAGTTATACAACCGAAGAAGAGTTTACCACCAACCTGACCAGGTACATAAGTGAAACAAAAAGCAAAAAAGCTTTACCGGTATTACTTACACCTGTAGCAAGACGAAAATTTGATTCTACGGGAAAGTTACTAGGTACGCACGATGTGTATTCAGAACTTGTAAGATCTGTTGCTAAAAAACAAAACGTTCCTTTAATAGACCTTGATATTAAAAGCCAGGAACTACTACAAAAAATGGGAGTAGAAACATCCAAACTTCTTTTCAATCACCTAAAGCCAAATGAAAATCCTAACTATCCTGACGGTAAATTTGATGATACACATTTTAGTGAATTAGGCGCAAGGAAAATGGCCCAGATTGTTTTGGCAGAAATAAAAGAACTTAAATTGGAACTTGCAGAAAGGATTGTAAAACCAGCAATAAAAAAGTAATGAAAAGATTCCCACTGTTCATACTCACTCTCGTGAGCTTATTGTTTTTAGCAAGCAATCTTTCGGCGCAGAGTGGTAAAAGAATTACTGTAGCACAAGATGGAAGTGGAGATTTTAAATTGGTGCAACAAGCTTTTGATGCAGTGCCATTAAAGAATAGGAAACCTGTAACGATCTTTATTAAGAACGGTATTTATCAAGAGAAGCTAACACTCGATACAAGCAAAAGCTTTGTAACAGTTATAGGCGAGGATAAATTCAAAACGATTCTTACTTACAATGATCATACTGGTAAGATCTCTCCATCAGGCGCAACCATTAACACAAGAACTTCTTTTACGTTTGTTGTAAAAGCAAATGATATCAGGCTCGAAAATATTACTATCAGAAATGAAGCAGGCTTTGATGCCGGCCAGGCCGTAGGCCTTGAAGTACTAGGTGACAGGGCTGTTATTATTAACTGCCGCATTGCCGGGCACCAGGACATCCTATTTACCAGCGCCAATAAAAGCAGGCAGTATTACAAGGATTGTTACATAGAAGGAACTACCGACTTCATCTTTGGATCTTCTAAAGTTTGGTTTGAGAAATGCCACATCCACAGCAAAAAGAACTCCCATATTACGGCAGCATCTACACCAAAAGAACATGCTTACGGTTACGTTTTTAATGAATGCATTTTTACTGCTGACAGTAATGTCAACAAGGTTACTTTAGGGCGACCGTGGCAACCTTATTCTAGTGTTACTTATCTTAATTGTTTTCTTGACCGGCACATTATTCCTGCTGGTTGGGATAACTGGAAGAACACTGAAAATGAGAAGACAGCAAGGTATAGTGAATACAACAATTATGGTCCTGGCGCGGATACATCTGCAAGGGTAAAATGGAGCAGGCAGCTAACTGGAGAAGAAGCAAAGAAAATTACATTTGAAGCAGTGATGGGAGACTGGAAGTTGAAGCTTTAATAAAACACTCCTAACAAATTGTTCGGGTTTTTATCGATCCCGTTATAACTAAAAGTACAAGTGAGTGACACAACGATGATGCTATGAAAAGCTTTTGTTGGCAACCAAAAAGTAAAACAAGAATATTGATAGCTTAAGAGAAAAAAAGCCTTGTCTTTTGAACAAGGCTTTTTTAGTGCAACTATTTATTTAAATATCTTTCATCAAGAATTTTTATATGGTGCAGCAGGTGGCCATATAAAGTAAAGGCTATTGCATTTACATTGTTAGCTGAATTATTAGTGATGCCGGTTTGCTGCAATTGCTCGTCGTCGAAACTAAGCAACATAAGATCTGTTGACTTGCGAGTTAACTCGAACTCTTCTAAAAGATCCTCCCAACTTCTGCGGTCAGCTTTACTGTTGGCTGCGTAACTATTCTCATCGAAACCGGGAAAAGACGTTTGATCTTTTCGGGCTACACACATTGCCCTGTAAGCGAAAACCCTTTCTGCATCTATTAGGTGTTGCAGCATTTCCTTTATCGTCCACTTGTTTTCATCATAGCGATAATCGATCTTATCACCAGAAATACTCTTGAAAAAATCAGCAACAGTATTGCTGTATTTTTCAAGAGCTTCTTTTATATTCTCTGCATCAACAAGGTTTATATAATTGGCAGCATAAGAAGGGTAGGAGCCGGGAGTAGGTTTTGGCATAACAATGTTTTTAGCAAATCTATTTCTTAGCTATCTTATTTTTAAAGGTTGATTTTGGCAACACTTCTTTCTTAGGTTCTTTTTTTGCTGGCTCTAATGTTGATGCGATTTTAATTGCATTGAAAGCATTTAAAAAGCCACCACTTGTGCTAATCTCGCTTACTGTAACTTTTTGTTTGCTGCCTGGTTTTACTACCATCAATGTATCATTTCTTACCGCTGATTTTTCAATAGCATATTTTACCTGCTTTGCCGAAAGCTTAGGATAATAGCTGCGTATAAGTGCAGCAACACCACTTACAACAGGAGCGGCCATACTGGTACCTTGTTGAAAAGCATACTTATTGCCACCAGGCATTGTTGAAAAGATTTTAACACCAGGCGCAAATACGTTAACTGAGGATTTACCGTAATTAGAAAAATCGGCAACATACTTACCATTCACTTTAGGATCGGAACTTGCGCCTACAGAAATATAATTAGGTGCTATTGTGTTGAAGTCTTTTAAACGCGCATTCGGAAAGTTCTCTGTAGAATCGTTATTCTCTCCATCGTTGCCTGCGGCATGCACCAGCAATACGTCTTTCGTTTCGGCGTACTTCACAGCTTCGTCCACCCACTTCTTTTCGGGTGAGATGCCTTTGCCAAAACTCATGTTTATTACTTTGGCACCATTATCAACTGCATATTTAATGGCTAATG
Source organism: Segetibacter sp. (assembly GCA_028288505.1). Lineage (GTDB taxonomy): Bacteria > Bacteroidota > Bacteroidia > Chitinophagales > Chitinophagaceae > Segetibacter. The sequence continues at coordinate 21,276 of JAQBNN010000058.1, forward strand.
CAACATCTTTATCGTATTCGTCGCCATCAGGAACAGCCCTTAGCATCATAATTTTTACATTGCCCGCAATGCCATTAATACCTAATTTATTATTCCTGTTAGCGCCTATAATTCCGCTCACATGTGTGCCGTGAACCGAAGAAGGTCCCATTACATCACTATTGCCGTAAAAGCGATCGTTGATGTTGAAATAGTTATCCTTCACAATCTCTTCTCTTACCGTAGCAGGCGCTTTGTCCTTTGCTTCCAGGCTTCGCTTCTTGTGTTCTATATATTCTTCCAGGTCTGAGAAAATAGATTTGTTCGTTTCTTCCTTTTCCATTTCAGCAAGTCTTAAAAAAGTGAGGTAACCCATTTTAGCTTGCCTTGCCTGGCTTGTTGAAGCTGCAAATTTTTCTACTTCTTCTGCTGTAAATTCATCTTTATTCATTTCACTTTTAAGCACTGTTTCATGCTTACGTGCAGCTTTAATCGCTATCTCCAAAAACATTAATCCGGCAGATGCTTCAGGATCAGCATCCAGAATTGTCGAAGCTTTCTTCCATAATTTATATTGCTCTTTTTCCTCGGCCGTTAAGCTGTCTTCTACAACCTTTGTCCGATAAAATTTCTGCTTATACCTATGAAAAACCCTGGCAGCTTCAGACGATTCTTTTTCTACGTTCCGGCCATCCTTACCGCCTAAAAAGTTCCATCCGTATATATCATCCACGTAGCCATTGCCGTCATCATCTTTTCCATTGCCCGCAATTTCTTTAGGGTTTTTCCATAGTACTTCTTTTAGGTCTTCGTGGGTGGTATCAATGCCACTGTCAATTACAGCAACAATAACAGGATTGCTTTTCTTAGCTTTCAAAAACTCGTATGTGTTATTAAGGCTAATGCCATTAAGGCTATCTTTTGAAGCGTCGAGCAGGTGCCAGCCCTTTATATTATCCTGCGCATGAAGGGCCTGGCATATAAACAATACGGCCGCTATTAAAAATGTTTTATTATGCATTATGAGGGGGCAAATTTATTCAGTACAAATTTCTTTAAATGCTTTTACTAATACTTATGGTTTGCCAATTTTAGGATAACATTATCGGGATGACCAATGCGAAATGTAAAATGACAAAAATGTTAAGTTAATATGGTGCCGGCTTTAGCCCTTTCCTCGTCATCGTTGTGTCACTCACTTGTACTGTTTGTACATTATGCAGCTCCCGTCTAAAAAACATAGCCTCTTAACTATTTTCCATTCAATGAAACGTGTTACCTTAAAAAATGCTGTTTACATTCTTAATTTCAGAGGTCGAATTTAATCCCTTGCGCTAGCGGTAAACTGGTTGAATAGTTAATTGTATTTGTTTGCCTACGCATGTAGATCCTCCAAGCATCACTTCCGCTTTCGCGGCCCCCGCCTGTTTCTTTTTCCCCACCAAAAGCACCACCTATCTCAGCCCCACTTGTTCCAATGTTTACGTTTGCAATTCCACAATCACTACCCGCCGACGATAGAAACTGTTCAGCTTCTCTTAAATTCAAAGTCATAATTGAAGACGAGAGACCTTGAGGAACGCCGTTCTGAATAGCTATAGCTTCTTCAAAATCTTTGTACTGCATAACATATAAAATAGGAGCAAAAGTTTCGTGTTGTACAACCTGCATATCCGGTGTTACTTCTGCAATGCATGGCGTTACATAACAGCCGGTATTGTATTCACTACCTTCAAGTACGCCAGGTTTAACTAAAAATTTGCCTCCTTGTTGTTTGCATTGTTCAACTGCTGCCAGGTAACTTGCAACAGCATCTTTATCTATCAATGGTCCTACATGAATATTTTCTTCTAACGGGTTTCCTATTCTTAATTGG
>JAQBNN010000074.1 GCA_028288505.1 Segetibacter sp.
AAATAAATAAGTCGTACGCAACGTTCAACCCATCGCGGTGAAGGCTTGCGTGTTGCTCTTCCTCTATTAAAATAATCAGGTCGCCGGGGAAACCGCCTCGTTCGCCAGCATTACCTCGTCCGCCCATACTTAACTGCATTCCTTCCTGAACGCCGGCGGGGATGTCGATGCTTACCGTTTCTTCACCGTACACACGACCCTCACCTTTACAGTTACCACATTTTGCCGTCACCGTCGTTCCCTCGCCGTTACAAGTAGGGCAAGTAGTTACCGTTTGCATTTGGCCTAGGAAGGTGTTCTGAACCCTCCGCACCTGGCCGCTACCGTTGCAGCTTCCACAGGTCTGCACACTGACTTTATCTTTAGCGCCGCTACCATTGCATGTGTTTCAGCCCACGTATTTTTTAACCTTAATATTCTTTGTTACGCATTTGTCAATCTCTTCAAGCGTCAGCTTAATTTTAACCCTGAGGTTGCTGCCGCGCTGTCCTGTAGCTCTTCTTCCGCCGCCACCCTGCCCTCTTCCGCCGCCTCCAAAGAAGTTCCCAAAAAGATCGTCGCCGAAAATATCGCCAAACTGGCTGAAGATGTCTTCCATGTTGGAAGCACCGCCGCCACCAAACCCGCCAGTGCCTGGGCCAAAAGCAGCGTGACCGTAGCGATCGTATTTGGCCTTTTTATCGGCATCGCTCAATACCTCGTAGGCCTCGGCAGCTTCCTTAAACTTCTCCTCCGCTTCCTTATCACCCGGGTTACGGTCGGGGTGAAACTGCATTGCCACCTTTCGATAGGCTTTCTTAATTTCGTCCGCAGCAGCGCCTTTGCTTACCCCCAAAATCTCGTAATAATCTCTTTTCGTTGACATATCCTAAGCCCGCTTTACAGCGAAATATTTTTATTAGTAAACATTATCACCCTACTCATCATCGTTGTGTCACTCACTTGTACAGTTAATTCACAGGGCAACTTTCGAAAAAGCTTGGAAAAGCCCTCCGCAATTGCTGCGTTGCTACATTTATTTGCCAACTACCACTTTAGCAAAGCGTATAATTTTATCGTTTAACAGGTAACCTTTAGTTACCTCGTCAACCACTTTTCCTTTAAAGTTATCGTTTGGAGCAGGAATCTCTGTTATTGCTTCATGCTTTTCCACGTCAAACTCCTGTCCTATGCTTTCCATTGGTTTCAAGCCTTTGGTTTGCATTGTTGTACGAAGCTTATTAAACACTAATTGAACGCCTTGCTTTATCTGCTCAACATCTTCGGTGCCGTGTATTTGCTTTTCTGCCCTGTCACAGTCATCCAATACATCCAGCATCGAAGTGATAACTTCTTTACCTGCAGTTTGAATTAGTTCAATTCGTTCTTTCGCATTTCTACGTTTGAAATTGTCGAATTCAGCAAACAAACGAAGGTATTTGTCCTTTTGTTGTTGAATTTCCTCCTTTAACTTCTCCAATTCGTTCTCCTCTGCAACCGGGTCATTTAAGTGGTTAGTTCCAGGAATATTGTCGTCAGAATTAATATTCATTTCGTTCGCTATATCAGGAGACTGAGTGTCAGTTTGCTGCATTTCTTTATCATCCATACTTTTCAATTTTTGCGCAAAAATAGTGGTCAAACTGTTTGCCAAAGACATTTTATGGTCAAATTGACATTTTTAAAACGTTCTAAAAGACATTCTGTAAAACTACCTTTGCCGAATGACAAAGGTGATTTTAAATAAAAAGATCAGTAATCGTGTAGCAAATGGTCATCCATGGATCTTCTCAAACGAGATAAATCATGTGAAGGGAACGGTTGAGGCGGCTTCTATTGTAGATGTTTTCACACACGACGACAAGTTTGTTGGACGAGGATATATAAATCCGCAATCACAAATTATGGTTCGCTTGCTTACGCGGAATAGTAGCGAAGAGATAAACGAGCAGTTTTTTCACAAGCGAATTTTAGCAGCCTGGCAATACCGGCAGAAGATAGGGTACACCCAAAACTGTAGATTAATATTTGGCGAGGCTGATCTAATGCCTGCACTAATAATTGATAAGTTCAACGATTACTTTGTTATCCAAACCTTATCGCTGGGTATGGAAGTTTGGAAGAACGCAATAGTAGATGCGCTGAACGAAATATTTAAGCCAAAAGGAATTTATGAACGTAACGATGTTCCCGTTCGTGAGTTAGAGGGAATGGAGCAAAAAAAAGGATTTTTAAGCGAGCCTTTTGATACAAATATTATTATCAACGAAAACGGCCTGCGCTTCCTTGTTGATATTGAGAATGGGCAGAAGACTGGCTACTTTTTAGACCAACAGGATAATCGAAGAGCTATAAAACAAATAGTAAGAGGAGCCGATGTGCTTGGCGCATTTACGTACACTGGAACGTTTGAAATTCATGCTGCGCATTACGGAGCTGAAAGCGTATTGGGTTTAGACATTTCGGAAAATGCTGTAAAACAGGCAACTCGCAACGCCGAGTTGAATGAACTGCAACACAAGGTTACCTTCCAGGCGGTAAATGCTTTCGACGTTTTAAAACAATGGGGTAAAGATGGAAGGCAGTACGATGTGGTGATGCTTGACCCACCAGCATTTACAAAAAGCAGGGAAAATATACAAAAGGCGCTAGCAGGTTATAAGGAAATAAACCTAAGGGGGATGAAATTGATTAAGCCCGGTGGTTTTTTAGTTACAAGCAGTTGCACCAATCTCGTGTCGCCTGAAATGTTTTTAGAAACAATAAATATGGCAGCGAAGGATGCAAAGCGAAAACTTCGGCAGGTTACCTTCCAGGCGCAGGCGAGCGACCACCCGATAATTTGGGGAATTGAGAATACTAACTATTTAAAATTTCTGATTGTACAGGTGATGTAAAAGAAACCAAAAGACGAGTAGCGGAAAGAGGTTGTAATAAAAAAAGGTAGCGCTTTCGTGCTACCTTTTCAATTATTTGTTAACCTGGAACTTCCCCGATTCGACTATTTGGCCAGTATTGTCTCGCAACTGGTAAATGTAAATTCCCCGGAAAAAGTCGTTAAGAAGAACAGTGGTTTTTTGTGAAACACTTGCAGTTTCAAACATTTTTTTACCAACGAAATTGTAGATCTGTAAAGTATAGTTCTTGTCAATAGGTCTTGTAAATTCGAAATTAATAACGGTTGTAGCTGGATTTGGATAAAATCGCAAGACCTTATCAGAAGAAGTCAAGGCGTTTTTGCCCGGCTGTGCACCTGCAGAAAAACCTAGAACAATAAAAAATAAGAGTAAGTAAATATTTTTCATACGCACATTAACGATAATATTTAAAAAATAAAGTTAGCCAATTACTACTATATTACAAATGTTCTGCCAACAAATTAAAATGCTGCACTAGAACAACGTTTAAAATTGCGGTTAAGTATATTTTAATCGCCTTTCTGCAAACTATTTTTAATTGCAGTAAAATCAGGTACGTCGCCAGGTGACGCACAGACTTCTGCATAAATAAGTTTCCCTACTTTGTTAATTACAAATGCGGCCCTTTTGCTTACGCCTTTCATTTCCATTGGTCCAAAGGTCTCGTATAGTACGTTATATGCTTCTGAAGCTTCTTTATTGAAGTCGCTTAAAAGATCGAAATTTAAATGTTGCTCCTCTTTGAACTTTTGTAAGGTATACACGCTATCAACAGAAATACCAAAAACGGTTGCGTTTGCATTATTATAATGGGCTATATCGTCTCTTACGCTGCATAATTCCTTAGTACAGGTGCTCGTAAAAGCAAGGGGGAAAAACAATAGAATTACATTTTGCCCTTTCAAACCATGCAGGGAAACAAGCGTTTTAGCAGTATTGTAGAGACTAAAAGAAGGTGCAGCCTGACCTATTGCTATTTCCATTTATTTGGCTATTTTATTATCTAAATGTGTGTGAAGCGATCAACAAAGTTCTCCAGTTGAAATAGTGCGACGCAACGGAGGCATAGGGTTACAACCGCGGGAAACAAAATTATAACTATTAACTATAAACGTGTGGTGGAAAAAAGTACGAGGCTAGAATTTAGGGCAGATTACTGCATTCCGGGAGCTGTTGTCGCGATCGAAGAAACCTGAGTAGGTTACAGAAAGCTCCATGCCGCCCCGACCCATGCTAGCCGTTTTTAATTCGCTCACGTTTACATCGTAACTAAGGGCTACTGAAAATGGATGATAATCTAATTTAACGGTTGGAATAAGTGCATCTTTCCACCTTAGAAAAGCACCAAAGTGTACGGTGTAATCTGGCACTTCGTAATCCTCTCCTATTTTATAGGCATATAATACACCGGCTATCGTTTCGCTATAACTTCCCTGTTCACTGTGATCTCCCTGGAGGGTAAAGTAAGAGACTTCGTTAAGGGCAAATTTTACTCCTGCAGAGTAAACCCATTTGGGGTTTAACTCGATCTCGGGGTTCTTGTAGAAACTATTTTTGGGCCGGTTGAAATGATGAAAGGCAACGCCGAGGAAAAAGTTGTCAGTATTGTTATCGTTTAGAGCAGCATTGTAAGTCATACCTACGCTTGCATCCAAGTACGAATAATTCGAATTAATAAAAGTTTCGCCGTCGGCTAATGAGGGGTTGTAGCCGTTTCCATCATACTGGTTATTGGTCGTCATTTTACTGCGATCGATTCGGCGTTGAACAAGACCTCCCATGAAACCGAGGGACAAATAACTGCTCCTATTACCGTTTAGGGATTTATGATAATTAACAGCTGGAAGTAAATTGGTTGTGGTAAAGTTGGTAGAGCCTGCACGATCGTACAAAACCTGCAGTCCTGTTGTTATGAAATCATCAGCTTGCCCGATTGGTTTTTTATACTCCACATTGAAAGAACCAGTCTGGTAAGGCACAGTTACGCTACCCCATTGATTTCGGTAAACACCTTGAATACGGATATCTCCACTAAAAATACCAGCTAGTGAAGGGTTGCGCAATAAAGGTGCTTCAAAAAACTGTGAAAAATGGACATCCTGGCTAAAAGATGCTGTTGATAGTATTGAAGCTAAAAAAGCAAGCAATACTATTCTTATATATTGCTTCATAGTACGTGAATAGGATACTTGGTATAACGACCAATTTTCTATTTTATTGAATGAGGTTGATATTTCCAACGTATTTTAATAATTGGTTGTTGTTGCAAATCACTTCCATAAAGTAAGTATACACACCTGGATCTGAAGGTCTGCCATTAATAGTTCCGTTCCATCCCGAAGATGGGTCATTAACTGTTAAATTCTTCTTATCAAATATCACCTCTCCCCACCGGTTAAAAATTCTTAAATACTGCACGCTATAGATTCCTTTTCCCCTCACATAAAAAACATCGTTACTACCATCGCCGTTAGGGGAAAATGTATTTGGCACAAACACAGATGAACCGCCGCAAGATACTATAACACGAACAGAATCTGCTGCACTACACCCGGTCGCATTAGAAACTTTTAAGCTATATGTTGCATTTTCACGTGAATTTAATACGGGATTAGGGCATGTGCTACAGCTTAGATTTGAAGCAGGAGTCCAGGAAAAACCGGTAACGTCGTTTGAAACTTTCGGTACAAAAGTATGCACGGTACCAACTGAAAGAATTACATCAGGCCCTAACTCTACTGTAGGTGGATCTACCACATCGATATTTACAATAGTAGTATCCGCAAAACAGCCTAGAGAATCAAAACCAATGACTTGATAAACGATATCAGATGTAGCTTTGAAAAATGGGTTTGAAACCTTGACGTCATTTAAGCCTGTTGCAGGTAACCAAGTATAAGCAGGAGCTCCTGAAGCACTTAACTGAACTCTCGCATCTTTACAAACTTTATAATCAGGAGTTGCAGACAGGCTAAAGGCTTTTATAACTTTTACAGCCACCGAATCTTTTGCTTCACATCCATCAGCCGATTGTGCCGTAACATAATAAAATGAATTATCTACAGGAGAAGCGACGGGATTATTACAGGTAGTACAGCTTAAAGCATTTCCCTGCCACAGGTAAGTTGAAGCGCCGATTGCGAACAACTGAAGACTGCTTCCAGCGCAAATGGTTGTATCATTATTAGCGAGGACCACAGCCTTTTTGAAGACCTGGAGATTTTTAGTTGTTATAGTGGAACAACCGCTACTGTTTGTAACAGTAAGTGTGTTTGAGTAGCTACCAGGAGCGAAAGTTTGTACAGGAGGAGTCTGCAATTGGGATGATTGGCCGTTCCCAAAGGTCCAGCGCCAACTTTTAATTGAAGAGGTATCGGAAACTATCTGGCCGGAAAAGGAAACAGTATCAGAACAGGAAGTGTTATTAGCAATAATAGCCGGCTTTGGAGAAGCGACAACTTTAATTAGATTAGTATAGATTATAGAATCACTACAACCCAGGCTGGAATTGACAACTAGTTTTACAGAATAATTGCCGGGTGTACCATATTTATGCACTGGGCTCGGAACTCCTGATGTTCCCCCATCTCCAAAATACCATTGATGACTAGCAGATGCAACGGCAATGGTACTATCAGTAAACATAACAGTTCCACTATCGCAAAAGGTAGTTGAAGAGGCCCTGAAGTGTGGTGATAATTTTTCAATGACGATCACTTCATTTCCTGAATATGGCACCACGCAACCTCTTGGATCTTTTAGTAAGATCGTTGGCTGAAATCTTCCTTGTGAAGTAAACGTATGTGTAACAAGTGAGTCGTTTGTGCTTAATGAATTACCGTCCCCAAAATCCCAAACAAATGCAGTAGCTCCTGTTGTTGTTGCGGTAAACGATACTTGGGCAGGAGCACAACCTGCCAAAGGACTGTAAGAAAAAGTTCCGGTGGGACCATTTACAATTATGGATCTATAAGAAGAGTCCTTGCAACCTCCGGGACTGGTAGCCACTAACTTAGTCTGGTAAACGCCGGGGGTGAAATAAACATTTACAGGATTTTGCTGAGAGGAAACATTGCCGTCGTTAAAATACCACCGCCAGCTTTCTACATAGCTGCTACTATCAGTGAAATTAACCTGTATGGGCGGACAGCTAACGAGTGTATCACTTACGCCAAACTTAGCTACAGGATTTTTTACAGTTACAAAGTCAGTTTTTATAAGTGTATCCCTACAGCCTGGCGCTGCTACAATTAATCTTATAGTATAAAGACCGGTATTATTGTAAAGATGAAGTGGATGTTGCAGTGTTGAAGAGCTTCCATCGCCAAAATCCCATTCGTAGTTTAAAGGGCTTCCGAAAGACCGGTCGGAGAACCGTACCTGCTTTCCCTGGCAGGTAAAAGAGTCTACCGATGTGAACTTTGCCTTAGCGGTGGATACAGTAACCAAGGATGAACGGGTAAGACTATCAGCACAACCAGACTGATCAATCACTTTCATTTTCACATTGAAAGTTCCGGCATTATTATAGACGTGGTTGAATGGAGGTGATGTGAACGTTTGAGTAGTTCCGTCACCAAAATCAAAAAACCAGCGTGAAAGACTATTTATACCGTCTGTTATTGAAGCATCGGTAAAAGTGAAATTGGTACCAGAACAACCTGTTGCTTTAATTACGTCAAATTTAGCTGTTGGTCCATTCACCCGCATAAACTGGACAACACCGACCGAGTCACGGCAGCCATATATGTCTTCAGTGTAAGCTACAAAACCAAAATTACCCGTTTGCATATAATCCCATCCTACAGGGGTGCTTGGGGTAGTGGTAAAACCGTCGGCAACATTCCCGGTGAAGTTATAATTATAATTAACGACGTTAGCGGGACTTGGGTGATTCAAAGTAATAATGGCCCTTCCTCCTTTACAGATAACATTGGTGTTGGTACTCACTTGCAGGCCACCCATCCAAACGTTTATTGTTTTAAAAGATGTATCGCTACAAGCATTATTTGTGGAGATGAGCTTAACAGTATAAGTGCCTGCAGCGGTGTAACTATGGGTTGGGCTAACAAGTAAAGATGTATTTCCGTCTCCAAATTCCCATTTGTACGACTGTCCGTCAACAGATTGATTTGCGAAGAGAAACTTGCCTTGTGTTGCGCAATCTTTAGTAAAGCCAAACCGCGAAATGGTTCCTGCCACTTTTACTATATCCTGTTTAGTAAACGATGAAACACAACCACCATAATTTACTGATAAGGTGACAGAATATGAACCTGTATCACTATACTTATGAGTTGCAAACTGTTGATTGGAAGTGGTATTGTCACCAAAATTCCAGGTGTAGGCACTTACAGCAGCAGCAACAATTGGTGTAAAGCTTACCGGGGCTGTTCCACATACTTGTGTTGGGCTTACAGTAAAGTCAATCGGTGTTCCGGTACCCACGTTTACTGCGTTGGCAACCGAAAAAGTATCGGTGCAACCACCAGTGGATGTGATAATTAAAGTAAGCGGAAACGAACCAACCGTGGTATAGGTATAAGTAGGGTTCGAAGCAGTTGAAGTAGAACCGTCTCCAAACTTCCATAAATAGGAGGTAATGCCGTCTACCTGGGTGACGGTATAAGCTGGTGTATACGACAACGGCGCACAGCCACTTACCGGAATATTAGTAACTACTGCTTTGGGAGCTACAATTTTTACGAACGCTGCTTTGTCGATAGTAGCAGTGCAGCCATTGCTGTTTTTTATGGTAAGTCTAACATTAAAAAATCCTGGGCTCGTATACGTGTGTGACGGGTTTTTTTGATTCGAAACAAGTCCATCCCCGAAATCCCAAGACCACTCAATAGCGCCTGTACTTCCATCACTAAAGTTTACAGTAAACGGTGCTTTGCAAGCGGTAGTAGTTGGTGCTGAAAAGTTAGCCATTGGCAATGCAAGTACATTGATGGTCTTCTTTACAGAATCAACGCATCCTCCGAAATCATTTATTAATGTTACCTCGTAAGTACCCGAACTTGAATAAGTATGGTTTACCGCGGCCGTAGAATAAGTGGCACCATCCCCCATTTTCCAGGTAAAACTAATTGGTGACGGGCTTGAAGTAGCAGTGAAAGTTGCAGGAGTTCCAGCGCAAACGGTAGCGGGACTACTAAAGCTCGTTGTTTTTGCGGGTAAATTAATTGTGTGCGTTATTGTATCAGAACAACCTTCGCTGCTCTTTGCAATTAAGGTAACAGTAAAATTACCTGGTGTACTAAAAACGTGCTGCGGATCATTTTGAAGAGAAGTGGTTCCGTCTCCAAAGTTCCAGACATACGATAAAGTGCTGCCTGTGGTAATATTTGTAAAAGATACATTAACAGGAAAACTGCAATACGATGGAACCGAAAAATTGAAGCCGGCGTTTACAGCGGTACCTACCTTAACGTATTGCGGTTTCGACAAAATATTACTACATCCAAAACTATTAGTTACTTTAAGAAACACACCGTAGGCGCCAGCAGCAGTATAGTTATGCACAGGGTTTAGTTGACTACTGAGGGCGCCGTCGCCGAAATTCCATTCGCTGCTTGCAATTGTTCCACTACCGGCCAACGAGTTATTTACAAAGCGCGAGAATAATGGAGCACAACCGATTGAGTCGTCGGTTTTAAAATCGACTGCGGGCACCGCATAAATGGTGATGTAACTGGCTTTGGTAATTGTGTTGGAGCCCGAGCTGTTCGTAGCCGTTAACGTTATTGAATAAATTCCTGGGGTAACATAGGTGGTCACGGGGTTTTTAACAGTGGATATGGTTCCGTTTCCTAAATCCCACGACCACGCAGTTGGATTGCCCGTTGATAGATCTGCGAATTTTACCACAAGTGGAGCACAACCCGATACTACATCGGCCGAAAAATTAGCAACAGGGGTCTGGGCTTGCGCTAACAAAGGAAAGAAAAAAATAAAAAATATAACTGCCTGCTTCAAGGTATAGGGTAATAAGGTTTAGAGTACTGGCCGCAATTGAAAGGTGATAATAAATGCTTTAGTCGCCGATAAGAGAACTAACTGTACAAGTGAGTGACACAACGATGTTGCAGGTAGAGCTAATGCTCGTACAAAAAAAGTTACTCGTTGTGTATGCTAACATTATTTTTGTAACCAGCTATTTTACTGCTATTGATCTGCCGTTGCGTCGCACTCTTGTACTTTAGTTTCAATATGCAGCATTACTAAAACGTAATACCGCTAACTAATACAATTTCTAGTTTAGACTTATTTTAATAAGGTTAGGTTGCCTTTTACAGGAAAAACCTGGTTGTTTTCGCAAACAACCTCCATTTCGTACACAAAAACGTCGGCACCCAGGGGCTTTCCGTTGTGGCTGCCATCCCAACCTGAAGAAGGATCGTTAAGGCTGAAATTGGTATTTTGAAATACGATGGCACCCCAACGGTTAATTATTTTCACTGACTTTATTGTCATGCCTTTACCCCGCGGATAAAATACATCGTTGGATCCATCGCCATTAGGTGAAAAAGTGTTCGGTACAAAAATGTTTCCGTTATTGCAGAGCACTTGTATACTAACCTCGTCGGTCGCTGTGCAGCCGCCACCATTTACAACGGTAGCTTTATAAGTGACATCAGCTTTTGGAGAGGCAACGGGTTGAGGGCAATTATTACAACTTAGGTTAACGGCCGGCGCCCACCGGTAACTAATAATATCAGGAGAGCTTGTAGAACTAAGCGTAACGGTGGTACCAACGGGCAGGGAGATTTTATCCTGCAGAATATTAAAAACAGGAACCGGGTACACAACCACGGGCACATAAGCCGTATCAGCAAAGCAGCTCTTATAGTCCTGGCCAATTACCATGTAATCAGTAGACACAGTAGGATTTGCTACAGGATTTGCAATATTAGAAGCAGACAAGCCGGTAGATGGGGTCCATGTATAAAGGTCTGCGCCACTGGCCCACAACCTTGCTGATTGTCCTGCACACAAAGTATCTCGTGCAATTGCAGCTATAGACATTGGTTTTACTACTCTCACCAAAATGGTGTCAGTATTCTTGCATCCAACAGACGAAGTACCAGTTACAATAAAGTTTGTACTGTCTACTGGTGTTGCCACAGGGTTTGTACAATTAATACAATTAAGGGCTGAGTTGGCCATCCATGTATAAGAAGCGGCCCCGGAAGGATTCAAAGTTAGATTTTTACCCAGGCAAATAGCAGAATCAGCACCTGCGTTTACAATGGGTAAGGCATGTACATCAAGTTTATGAAAGGAAGAATCAATACATCCGGCCCGGCTTGCAGCAGATGCTCTTATAAAATACGTTCCGGCCTGGGCATAATGTTGGGTAAAAGGCGGGGCCTGGGTGGAAGCTGTGCCGTTGCCAAAATTCCATGACCATGTTAAAAGATTAGCAGGTTGGGATGATGAAGCAGCAAATGACCCGGGCTGATTAATACAAAGAGTGGCATCGCCGGTAATAGTAATTTGAGGGCTTTCTGTAACTGAAACAGGCGAAGTGCTTTGCACAGTATCTATACATCCTATCGAGGTTGTCACAATTAACGACACTGGAAAAGAGCCGGCAATTGTATAGGTGTAGAGAGGGTTTTTCTCGCCGGAAGTGCCTCCGTCACCAAACTTCCACTGGTAAGAAACAACTGCATCGTGTTGGGCAAAACTTGAATCGAAAAATTGTAGGGTTGTAGAGTCACAATAGTTAATATTAAAAGCTTTTATTCCGGCTTCAGTATCCGCAACTGTCAGGGTGTCTTTGCCGGTAATAGGAACAACACAACCAGCACTATCTACAAGCAACATTTTTGGTGTGTACTTTCCGGGTAGTGTGTAGGTATGGCTTAAAATAGAATCAACCGTCACAACAGAATTTCCATCGCCGAAATCCCAAATAAAAGAGGCGTTGTTTCTTGTTTGTGCTATAAAGCTGCCAACTCCTGGCGAACACATTTGAAGAGGACTATAATTAATGCTCCCGTATGGCCCCTTTAAAACAATTGTTTGGCTTATGGTATCACTACAGTTTCCATAACCATAAGCAATAAGCCTAGCCGAATATACCTGGGGAATTGTATAATAATGTGATGGGCTGTCGGTATTTGAAAAACTGCCGTCATCAAAATCCCACAAGATGAGTGAGCTACTTGTAGAACTGTTTTTGAACTTGACTAAAAAAGGAGGGCATGAACTAAAGGTGTCACTTACGGAGAGTAGTGCCTGTGGGTTTGAAATTAAAACACCGGTAATGTTAGTCGCAGAATCAGTACAGCCAAAACGGTCTGATATTTTTAAACGAACCGGGTATCTTCCTTCACTCGCATAAGTGTGAGTAGGACTTTTAGAAGGAGAAATTCCCCCGTCGCCAAAGTTCCAGTTATAAACAAGACCGAGGCCAGCTGAAGTATCAGTAAAATTCACCACATTGTTTGTACACCTGAAAGAATCAACAATTACAAACCCTGCTTTGGGGTTCGTAATTATTACAGCCTGCGGTTTTATAATCGAGTCAAAGCAACCATATTGGTCGAGTATTTTAAGCTTAACTGTAAAGGTGCCGCCAGCTGTATAAATGTGGGCAAAAGGGCCTGCTGCCTTAGTATCAGACTTTGTGTCGCCGTAATCCCAAAACCAATTAACAATAGGCTGGTTAAACATTGGTTGAGAAAGATCAGTAAATGGAATTGTACCATTTATACATGTACCCTCGGGGTTTGAAAAACCAGCATTCGGACCATAAATACGGATACTGATTTGTTTTATTACTGTGTCAACACAGCCTAAGTTATCCCTTGTAATAAGCTGCGGAGTGAAGGTACCGCTGGTTGTATAAGAATGAGAAAGAGAGGGTAAATTGGTTATAGTAGAATTGCCATCGCCCCAATTCCACGTATAAGTTGAAAATTGAGTTGAATCAACGTTTACTACTTTAAAAAGCGCGTTAGAGTATTTGCATAAAGCAGTGTCAGAGACTGTAAAATCAGGTGTAGACTCGTAAATGGTTAAGGAGTCAGCATAAAAATCGTAGCACGAGTTATTCCATACCTCCAACTTTACCTCGTATCGCCCGATGCTTCTGTAAGTATGAGACGGATTTTGAAGATTTGAAGTATCTCCATCTCCAAAAGACCATTTCCACCTTGTTCCACCAACAGACATGTTCTGGAATTTTCTAAGGAAAGGGGTGTCACAATTAAAGTTCGCTAAATAGAAGGCCACAGGAGGGCTCACATATACATATTTTGGAATAGTTAGCGTGTCCTTGCAGGCATTGTTGCTTACAATTAATCTAACATTAAAGTACCCTGTATCAGTATAATGGTAAACCGGGTTTTTATCAGAAGAATATCCACCGTCTCCGAACTGCCAGAACCAACTTGTAACTGGTCCTGTACTAGCATCAGTGAAATAAACCATGTCGTTTGCACATGCGCTTAATGGCGTAGCCGTAAAAGCTGCATTAGGTTTACCATAAAGAACGATGGCTGCATTTAGTCGGAAAGTATCGCTACAACCAGAGGCTGTAGTAACAGCTACAGTAATATTATAAACACCCGGATTGACGTAAGTATGATTTAATACAGAATCAGTGGAAGTGGTACCATCGCCGAAATCCCAGAAATAGGAGGCAATAGGTTCCGAGGAAGTAACATCAGTACCAAAGGTACCCTCGAAAGGTGCGCAATCCCTGTGGGGAGCACCTAATATTTTATTGATCTTCGGTGGACCGTATCGAATTATATTAGTCTTAGTCACAGTATCTCTACATCCATTATTGCCGGTAACAGTTAAACTTACTGAGTATGATCCATGATTTTGATATTGGTGAGTAGGATTGGCAGTTGTGGAAGTTGTTCCATCCCCGAAGTTCCATGAATAACTAGATATGGCCGAGCCTTGTGCAATAAAGGAAACATTATATGGAGAGCCACACGAAGAAATAGGGGTTGAAAAACTAAAAGCTGCGGTGGGTTTAGGCGCAACAACAAAGCTTTTCATAATAGAATCACGGCATGCTCCAAAATCAGTAACAAGTTTAACTGTAAGGGTACCCGGGGTAGTGAATATTTTTACTGCATCACTAGAAGATAAAGTAGTCCCATCACTAAATTCCCAGCGAGAAATACCAGGTGAAGGGAACGAGGTGTTGGTAAAGGTAGCAGCAGAACCCTGGCAAATGGTAGCAGGCGTAGTAAAGTTTGCCGATACTGACCCTACATTAATCGCGTTAGATCTTACTAGACTATCTATACAACCAAGCAAATTGCGTATTACCAGCTTTACGGAGTAAGCTCCAGGATTTGCATAGGTGTGAGAAGGATTTATTGATGTAGACCTCGTTCCATCTCCAAAGCTCCATAAAAAACTATTTATACCTTGCCCCGCCGAGCTATTTGAAAAATTAACAACTGTTGGAGGATTACAACTCGGGGTAGTGTTGAAAGTAAAGTCAGCCTTTAGCCCCCCCTGAATATTTATATACGAAGGACGAGTAAAAACCTTCGTGCATCCAAAATTATTTTTCACCCTTAACGTGATCGAGAAAGATCCTGCAACATTATAAACGTGAACAGGGTTTTGCTGGTTGGAAATTGTACCGTCACCAAAATCCCATTCCCATGAAGTAATAGTGCCTGAGCCAGCGGAAGAAAGATCGGTAAATTGAACAGGTAGTGGATAGCAACCCGACGTATTATTTGCAGTAAAGTTTACTTCAGGTAAACTGTACACCGTAATATAATTTATTTTAATAATTGAGTCTCTTCCTGAAGCATTTCTTACAACTAGTTTTATGCTGTATGTACCGGAGTTAAAATAAAAGGTAGTTGGACTTTGCTGAGTAGAAGTTATTCCGTTACCTAGATCCCAAAACCAAGAGGTAGGTCCACCAGTTGTCTGGTCAGTAAACTTAACCACAACTGGAGCGCAACCACTTGTTGTATCAGCTGTAAAAGCGGCTGTAAGTTGTTGAGCACTTAGATTACTATAGCCAATTAAAGCAATACAAAAAGCGAGTACCCGCCAAAAACTCTTATTTAGTTTTGGGTTCAAAATTTAAAAATAGAATTAATAAAAAACCGGGCCATCTCTTCAGATGCCCGGCGTAAATATATTAACTATTTTTATCTAACTAACGAGATGTTACCCTTCAAAGGAATTATTGTCTGGTTGTCGCATACGACCTCAATTATGTAAACAAATACATCAGGTGGCAACTTTTCCCCGTTGGAAGTTCCATTCCAACCGTCGTTAGCAAGGTTAGGGGTAAAGTTATTCTTCTCGAACACTATTTGACCCCACCTGTTAAATATTTTCATTGTTTTTACCTGGCTTATGCCCTTTCCTCGAGGGTAGAAAAGGTCGTTACTTCCATCGGCGTTAGGAGAAAATGTATTCGGAATAAAAATATTTCCATCGTTGCAGATCATAGTAACCGTTACCTGGTCACGTGCTATGCAGGTACCGTCATTGGTAGCTACTACGGTATAAGTAACAGTTTCTCTGGGTGAAGCTATTGGTTCAGCACATGAAGCACAGCTTAATCCCATAATAGGCGACCATGACCAGGTTGTAACGTCGGTGCTGTTTTGTGTCTCCAATTTCACGGTACCACCCGTGGTCAAATTTACCCGGTCCCCAATTTTTATTAATACTCGTGGAATTGGGTACACCTTAAGCGTAATAAAAACTGTATCGGCAAAGCAACTTCCACTATCGCTTCCTATTACACGGTAGCGGATTGTAGTATCAGGAGTGGCTTTAGGGGTTGCACTGTTAGGATTATCGAGCCATAATGATGGAGACCACTCATACTTGTCTGCGCCGGACACTTTTAACGATACACTTTGTCCTGCACAAAGAGTGTCAGCACTAACTATGTCAATTTCCATTCTTGACTGTACTTTAACCAAAACAGAATCTGTATTTGTACATCCAAAACTGGTTTTGCCCAGAACATAATACATGGTTGAGGTATCAGGCTTAGCTATAGGTGAAGCACAATTTAAACAACTCAAATTTGGGTTAACACTCCACGTAAAAGTATTAGCTCCGGCTGCATTTAACTGTACAGAACTAAAACGGCACATTGCTGTATCCATACCTGCATAAACAATAGGCTTTGGATGAATTACGACAGTTCTATCCGTAGTATCCTTACAGCCCTCCGTATTGGTGGCAGTTAGCTTAACTGGGTACGTTCCGGCAGATGGATAAGTTTGTGTAACTGGGGTTTGAAGAGTACTCACTTGCCCGTTACCAAAAGTCCAATTCCAGGAAATCGTGGAGGTATCGGCCCTTACTAGTCCACTCTTAAAATTAATGAGACCGGGTTCGCATGCAAATGTATCTCCAAGAATACGAATTTGGGGTGCATTCACAACTTTCACTAAATCAGTATAAATAGCAGTATCTGAGCATCCAAAACTACTTTTTGCAATAAGCGTTACGTTGTAGTGGCCTGTAGTAGTATAATTATGAGATGGATTGCGAACTGTAGAAGTAGTTCCATCTCCGAACTCCCATTTATAGTTTGAAATAACGTCATTACTTATAGTGCTTTCAGTGAAAGTGACCATTCCACTGTCGCATACTACTTTGTTAGTAGCTTGTATACTCGTTTCAATTCCATATACCTTTATTGTGTCCTTACCCAAGATAGGGACTCGGCACCCTGAAGCATCTTCTACAATTAGTTTTGGTATATAATTACCTGCAAGAGCATACAAATGTGTAGTTGACGGAGAAGTATTAAAAATCGTATTGCCGTCGTTAAAATCCCATATATACTTTACGGTATTAATTGTATTTGCACTAAAAGAAACAGATAGAGGTTTGCAGAATTGATTAGGTGAGTAAGTAAAAACACCTGTAGGACCAAGTATCACTACTTTTTTACTTATAACACTTGTACAGCCTCCATTATTCTTTACCTGCAGCCTTACAGTAAAAGTCCCCGGGTAAGTATATATATGCGATGGGTTTGACAAAGTGGAGGAAGAACCATCGCCAAAATCCCACAAAATTTCAACGTAATTGGTAGACTTATTTGTAAAGTTTACTACAAGCGGCGGGCAGGTTGAAAAAGAATCGCTCATTAGTAAGTCTGCCACCGCTTTAAAAACTCTTATTGAAGTATAGGCAGAGTCTCGACAGCCATATTTGTCTACCATTAACATTTTCACCTTATACACGCCTTCAGTTGAGTAAGTATGCACAGGACTAAAATCAATTGAAGTAGTTCCATCCCCGAAATCCCAGAAATAGTTTGCCTTGTAACCATCTGAATTATTTGTAAACCAAAGGGTAGAAGATGGACAAAGCAAAGTATCAGAAGGGACAATAATTGCCTTTGGCTTCGTGATTGTAACAATTTTCAGCTTCATTATACTATCGGTACAACCATAGGTGTCTTTAATAACTAATGATACGTTGTACGTTCCGGTAGTATCATATAGGTGACTAAATGGCCCGGAAGTATAAGTTTGAGGAGCGCCATTACCATAATTCCATGTCCAGCTTGTTATTGGGTGAACACCATCAGAAATAGAAGAATCCGGGAAGTTAACCATGTTGCCAAAGCAGGTCCCTTCTACATGGGAGAAGAAGTTTGCTTTTGGGCCAAAGATAGTAATTGGTAAAACGCTTTTGATGGTGTCTTTACAGCTTAATAAATCCTGTATAACAACTGCAGGCTTAAAAATACCGGCCTTATTATAAGAATTTGCAACCGGGTTATTGGTAGTCACAATAGGAGCTCCAGCAACACTGTCGAAAAACCAGGTATAATTAAGAATATTTGCACTATTAACACTCGCCACATTAAAGGTAACCCTGCTATTTTGACACTTGATAGAATCACTTATTTCAAGCCTTCCAACTTCTTTTATTACCTGTACATTTCTCCTCGAAGTATGCTCACAGGTTCCATTAGACACTTTAAGTTCAACACTATAAGTTCCAGGTGTGGCATAAGTGTGCGAAGGATTAGTGGCTGTAGAGGTATTGCCATCGCCAAAGTTCCAATTCCAGGCAAGTGCGCCAACCGACTTGTCTACAAAACCCCTAGTTAGCCTGTCAGCACAGGTAAAAGTCGTATCAAACGCCGCAATTGGAGGTTTTATATGTATATAGTCGATCTTTTTTATCGTATCGCTACAACCAAAGTTGAACACTATAAGACTAACAGTAAATTTGCCTGTATCGTTGTAAGAGTAGATCGGGTTTTGCTCTATCGAGGTTCCACCATCACCAAAATTCCAGTACCACTCGTGTATGGGACCGTTTGTAGTAAGATCAGAAAAATTTACGGGTTTAAAAGCACAAGCGTCTAATGGTGTTGCAGTAAATTGTGCCACTGGCTTCCTACCCACTTTTACAGCGTCGCTCATAGTCAAGCTGTCTTTACAGCCTGATGCTGTTTCTATCGTAATTTTTACCGTATAGCTTCCCGGAATAGTGTAGGTATGATTAGGTGCTGAACTAGTTGAAGTAGTGCCGTCTCCAAAATCCCAGAAGTAACTTGTTATAGGTGTATTACTTTGAACGGAGGCCTTTGGTGAAATAGTGTATGGCACACAGCCGCGAACAGCAAGATTTTGAATTGCAAAAACTTGCGGAGGTACTATTTTAACGAAGTTCGTTTTTACTATTGTATCTGTACAACCTGCCGCGTTTGTCGCTACCAGTGTAATTGTATACTCTCCTAATTGGGTATAAGTGTGGTTAGGATTAGTACCTGTTGACGTTGCCCCATCACCAAAATTCCAGGCGAAAGAAACACCGCCAACACTCGTATTTGTAAAAGATACATTAAGTGGCGCCTTGCAACCTACATTATTAGTTGCAGTAAACCCAGCGGCAGGTTTAGGTAGTACAACTATTTGCTTCGTTACAGAGTCAAGGCATGCACCAAAGTCGTTAATAAGCTTAATTTTGAAGGTCCCAGCTGTTGCATATACTTTTACAGGGTTAATAGCTGTAGAAGTACTGCCATCACCAAAATTCCAAACAGCTCCAATTGTACCGGGTGTCGAGGTATTATTTATAGTAAAAGTAGCACCAGCACAAACCGTATCAGGTTTATTGAAATCGGCATTTACAAAGCCGATTAGTACTGCATTAGATTTAACCATTGTATCAGCACATCCAAAACTGTTTTTAACAATTAACTTAACTGTAAAAGAACCCGCGTTCAAATAGTTATGAACTGGATTTGCTTGGGATGAAGTGTTACCGTCGCCAAAATCCCACAAATAATTTAAAAGACCAGTGCCTGTAGAGTGATTAGTAAAAGTGATAGGGGCCGGCGAATGACACCCTTGTTTTGACGCATAACTAAAATTGGCAGTAACACCGTTAAGCAATCTTACAAAGGCCTTCTTTGTAAGCACTTTTGAGCAACCATTACTATTAACAACCCGTAGCGTTACATTATAAGATCCGGCAGCGGTATAGGTATGAATGGGGTTTTTAAGATTTGACAAAACACCATCACCAAAATCCCATTGCCAGCTTGCTATAGTACCCGAGCCAGCTGTGCTGCTATCAAAAAAGTTTACTTTTAAAGGAAAGCAACCCGTTGAATCTGAAGCACCAAAATTTACTACCGGAACGGCATTCACTGTAAGGAATTGGCTTTTGGTGATCGAATCTGCACCAAAAGCATTTTTTACTACCAGCTTAATATTATAAGTACCAGCATTAAAGTAAGTAGCAACCGGGTCTTTTATAAATGAGATAGTTCCGTTGCCAAGGTCCCATTTCCACGAGGTGGGTGAACCGGTTGACGAATCGGAGAAGGCAACAACCATGGGAGGACACCCGCTTTTTGGTGTTGCTGTGAAATTTGCTTTGAGTTGTGCTGAAGCATTTGACGTAAGAATAATACTTACAATTAACTGCACACAACGCAGCAAAACCTTTATAAAGGTCTTCATAGAAATTATTGGAGTTCGGTTATTAATAGGATATAGGAACGGCACAAACCTTTCGGCTCATTGTATAAACTTTTTTATTGTGTATTTATTATACAGCCTCTTCACTTTTTTTGTTCCACCTTGGGAAAAGGTCAAAAAAAATCCCCACAGTTTCCGTAGAGGGGATTTGTACCATTTTGGGATGACATTTCGTAATTTTATTTCTGAGGATTGAGGGAGGGGGAATCTTCTTTTGTTACCAGCGATACAACCGCTTTCAACATCGTTGTGTCACTCACTTATACTTGTATAACTTTTCTCAGCAATAAATACAGACCGTCATTACGAGGAGGAACGACAGAGCAATCTGCTAACGCACCGAGAACATGCTCATATTTATAAATAGATTGCTTCATTCCTCGCTCTGACGAAGATGGCAAACATTGATGCTGATAGCACAAAAAGCAGGTGCCCACAGATATGCCGATAAAGTGATTGCGACGCAACGATGATGCTATGAAAATCTGTGCTGGTATTCAAAACTTCCTACTACTTAGTCGCAATTCAATTACCGTAAAGACTGTTGTATTTGCTGCGTGCATAGTTTATAAAACTGGCACTATCCAAAGTTTTGCTTGTAACCATTTTACACAACTCCTCGCTTGTATAAAACTTGCCGTAACCATGCACTTTTTGGCGAAGCCATGAAAGCAATAATTGGGTTGTACCGGCAGTAGCAATTTGATTGGCTAATCCAGGAATATCCTCCTGCGCCTTTTGCCAGAACTGCGCTGCATAAAAACTACCCAAACTATACGTAGGAAAGTAACCAAAGCTACCGTGGCTCCAATGTACATCCTGCAGGCAGCCGTGCTTATCGTCGGGCACATCTACACCCAGCAACTGCTTATACTGTGCATTCCAATAAGCAGGAATATCGGCCACCTGCAGGCTTCCTTCAATCAACTTTTTCTCGAGTTCGTACCGTATTATCACGTGGAAATGATACGTAAGTTCATCCGCCTCTGTTCTTATTAAAGACGGTTGCACTTTATTAATTGCTTTTACAAAATCTGCCACCTCCACGTTTTGAAATTGCAACGGGAAAAACGTTTTAAGTTTTGGCAGGTAGAATTGCCAAAACTCCTTGCCTCGTCCCACACAATTTTCCCAAATCCGCGACTGGGATTCGTGTATGCCCAGGCTTGTATATTCTCCCAAGGGCAGCCCGTATTCCTCAGCAGGCAACCCTTGTTCGTACAATGCATGGCCCACTTCGTGAATAGTGCTCCAGGTCATGTTTGCAAAATCATGTTCATCAATCCTGGTAGTTATCCTCACGTCCTGACTGCTAAAGTTGGTGGTGAACGGGTGCTCCGAAAGATCCTGCCTGCCCGCTTCAAAATCAAAACCTAGTTCCTTTGCGAGGTAGTTCCCCCACTCCATTTGCTGTTGCTTATTAAAATGTTGCTGCAAGAAACTATCATCCACCTGTTGCTTACTTTCAACCTCGTTAAGCAATTGTCGTAGAGGAGTTTTAATGTCATTAAAAACTTTGTCAAGCATCTCCACCGTGGCGCCTTTTTCATACTCATTTAATAAAGCATCGTAAGGATTCTTTTCGTAGCCAAGCAACTGCGCTTCCTGTTTTTTTAACTCGACCAACTCCGCAAGCTTAGGTGCGAAATAGCTAAAGTCGTTCTGCTTCCTTGCCTCCATCCATGCATGAAAGGATGCTGAAACAGTCTCACTCATCTTGCGCACAAAAGCCGACGTAAATTTTTTCTGCTTGTTATAATCTTCGAGTGTGATGCTCACGTTCTTCGTTTGTTGAGGCGACAAACCTTCTGCAGCAACCAGTTTATTTAATACCTCCCCCAACTTTTCCCCCGTCATTAATTCGTGTGCCAATTCAGTAAGCGTGGCAATTTGTTGCCCTCTAAAATCTGCTCCCTTTGGCGGTAAATAAGTCTCCTGGTCCCACTGAAGCACAGCTACCGAGTAGCGTACATCTGCAATGCGCCTCATCAAGCCCATGTATTGTTTATACAATTCTTCGTTTATCATAGTCGTCCGTTTTAAAAGCCTTTATTCGGTGAAGATATTTATCCCTGCGAAATTCAGCCAAAACTGTGCGCCACTTAATGCTCTAAAAGTTCACGTAAAATTTTACTAGATTTTTTTTGGCCTTAGCTCCCAATTACTATTATGCTTTACTTGCGTCGCACTCTTCAACTGTTATAACATTATTCAACAGGGCGAAATACAAATTTTAAACTGGCAGTCAAACTTTTTTAGTTTTATGTTTATTGCCCTTATATTTGCAGCCCGAAAAGGAAACCAGGATTTCTTTAGAAATCTTTCGCCGAGGTAGCTCAGCTGGTTAGAGCACAGGATTCATAACCCTGAGGTCGGCAGTTCAAGTCTGCTCCTCGGTACAAAGCTGGAACGTAGTTCTACACTGCGTTTCAGCCTTTTTTACCTCTCTCTTTGCTTTGTAGTTTGATCGAACTTCCAAACGGCTCCCATTGAAGCCGCACTCCTGGTGATATGGTAACTGCCGATCCCTGAAGTAAAGCGAAGGCATACCAAAAATATTCTAGAGCAGGTCAAGGTTAACAAGCCTAATTTTTCTGCTCCTGGTTTCGATAAGTACAGAAGCTACCTTATGAGTATTCACCAGGAATTACTGGAGCGGGATGCGGTCGAATCTA
>JAQBNN010000005.1 GCA_028288505.1 Segetibacter sp.
TATGCTGCATTAGTTATTGCACTTATTGCCCTAAGTTTAGTAGGGTTCATTTTAATGGACGCTTTTGTTGGTGGTGGCAAAGGAGAAGGTAGCAGAAGTTCCACCCTTGGTAAGGTTAATGGTCAAAAAATCGAGCTTAATGAGTTCGAGAAAAAGATCAGCATGCAGCAATCAATGTATCAAAATGCGCAAAGAGAGCAATTGATTACAAGTGTTTGGGAGCAAACGGTTGACGAAATGGTGATGAAGCAGGAATACGACAAGCTGGGTCTTCAATTCACACCCAAAGAACTGAATGATGTATTGTTTGGCGCTAATCCTCCTCAATGGTTGGGTCAGCAATTTACCGATCCTCAAACAGGACAGTTCAAAGTGAACGAAGCTAAACAGGCTCTTGCTCAACTAAAGAAAGATCCGAATAACCCGTACACACAAATGGTAGATGAAGCAGTGAATTCTACCGTTAACCAAACTTTACGTACAAAGTACATGGCTCTACTAGGTCAAAGTACTTATGTACCTAAATGGTATGCCGAGAAGACGATTGCCGATCAAAACCTAATGGCAAGTTTTTCTTACGTAACAGTTCCTTATACAAGCATAGCCGATAGTGCTTTTAAGGTAAGTGATGATGACGTAAAAGCTTACATGAATAAACACAAGCAAGCCTTTCAACAGGAAGAAGCAAGCCGTACAATATCTTATGTAACATTTAATGCTACTGCAAGTGCCCAGGACTCTGCAACTGTTTTAAAACAGGTAAATAATTATAGGAACGAGTTTGCAACTGCTACTGACGCCGAAGCCTATCTTGGAAGAGTAGGAACAGAAACTGCTTTCTTTAATGGTTTTGTATTAGGGTCTAAAATGCAGGTTCCTAATGCTGATACAATTAAAGGTTTAGCCATCGGAGAAGTTTTTGGTCCTTACGTTGACAATAATACTTTTACTCTTGCTAAGATGATTGAGAAAAGGAGTATGCCTGACAGCGTAAAGGTTCGTCACCTGTTGATTAAAACCGCTGAAAAAGGTCAACCAACATTAGCAGATAGTCTTGGAAAAAGACGCATCGATAGCCTTGCACAAGCCGCACAAAGTGGTGCAGACTTTAATGCACTTGTTCAACAATTTAGTGATGATGATGGAAGCAAAGCAACCAAGGGCGAATACGAATTTTCTTCAACCCAGTTTAGTGGTTTAAGTAGAGAGTTTGCAGAAGTAGCGTTCTACGGCAAAGTTGGTGATAAAAAAGTAGTAAAGGTTGAAAACCAATCGTACAGTGGTTACCATTATATAGAGGTATTGGAACAGAAGGGAGTTGAAACTGCTTATAAAGTAGCCTACTTATCTAAAGTTATCCAACCAAGCCAGGAAACGGATAATACCGCAAGTAGCTCTGCAGCTGCTTTTGCATCAAACAATCGTAACAAGAAGCAGTTTGATGATAATGAAACAAAGCAAAGCCTGCCGATAATGACTGCAGAGCTTAAAGAAAACGATTTCACCATTACTGGTTTGGGAGATAATCGTCAGTTGGTGCGTTGGGTTTACGAAAACAAGGCTGGTGATGTAAGTGAGCCATTTAACGTGGGCGATAAATATGTAGTGGCTGTGGTAACTTCTGTAAGCGAAAAAGGTTTAATGAGCATTGCTAAAGCAAGACCATCTGCTGAGCCTTTTATTATCAACGAAAAGAAAGCACAGCAGATCATCAACACTAAGTTTAAAGGTGGAGCTACTATTGAAGCAGTTGCACAGGGCGCAGGCCAGCAGGTTCAAAGGGCTGACAGTGTTGGATTTGCTCAACCATTTATTCCGGGTGTAGGTAACGAGCCTAAAATTACCGGTGCCGCTTTCAACAAAACTCTACAAGGTAAAGTAAGCGAGCCAATTGCTGGAAACACAGGAGTATTTGTAGTTAAAGGCGAACGTATTTCTGCCGTTGCAAATACGGGCATGAACGTGGAAGATCTACGTAGTCAACTTGAAATGCAACAAAAGCAAATGGGCGGCTATCGCAGCATTGAAGCTTTAAGAAAGGTAGCTTCTGTAAAAGACAACCGTTTCGAACACTATTAGTAGTAGACATATATTTTAAAAAAAAATCCCCGCTTATGCGGGGTTTTTTGTTTCTGTGATGTTCTTTATTTTTAGTTGCCAGCTTTAGTTTTTCATAGCATCATCGTTGTGTCACTCACTTGTACTGAATGTAGTTAGCATCTTTTATTACGCACTATAAAATTTCTCTTTGATTATTCTTTATGAGTAAAAATGCTTTGCCGAGCGAAGAACAAAAAGTACAAGTGTGCGACGCAAGTAAAGAATTATAGTAATTACAAAGCTCGGCTCAAAATAAAAAAGGCCATGCTGTCAACAGCACAGCCTTCCTCTTATGTTCTATATCTTATAATTTTTCAAAAAGAGCACGAAGCTTTTCCCTCGTCATTACTTTTTCCCAGTTAGGGCCTAAGGCATTTTCCCATAATGGTTTCATACCTATGCTTACGTTTATCATTGTTTCAAACTCGTCGTCGCTTAAACCTTTGCAAATCCCTTGTGGTATTTCAACGCCATTCTTTTCTACCATTCTTTTAAATTCTGCCGCACCTTCAGGGTAATACTCGTCGAGGTGGTTCATGACAATGCAGTTACCAACACCATGCTTTGTACCCAATAGGTAGCTTAAGCCGTAGCTTACGGCATGGGCAACGCCAACCTGGCTATAAGCAATGCTCATTCCGCCAGCGTATGATGCCATCATCAATTTGTCGTCACACTCAGCGTCCCACGTGTCTTTTTGTAAAAAAATATATTGGCAATGTTCAAGCGCCTTTTCTCCATAACTTTTACTAAACTCGTTAAGGTACGTTCCCTGCAGGCTTTCTATGCAGTGTATGTAGCAATCCATACCGGTATAAAAACGTTGGTTAACGGGGGCATCTGCCGTTAGCTCGGGATCTAATACAATTTGATCGAAGGGTGTAAAGTCGCTGTTCATACCCAGCTTACGGGTGGGGCCCGTAAGAACGGTTGTTCGGCTTACCTCAGCACCAGTACCACTTAAAGTAGGAATACCCGCTTTATAAACACCAGGAACTTTTACGAGATCCCATCCTTGGTAATCGGCAGAGGAGCCGGCATTGGTCATCATAAGACTAACGGCCTTTGCAAGATCCATTGTTGAACCGCCCCCAATTCCTATTACCCCGCTTACTGTTCCAAATTCGTCTTTCAGTTGTTGAGCAAGACTATCAACATAAGTTGTTTTAGGCTCGTAGGTAACGTCAGCAAAAATTACTTTATCGTTCCTGCGTAAAGGTATCCTGCTTTCTAAAGTTTTACCCTTAAAGTAGTGGTCCAACAAAAAAATCATTGGGCCGGCCTTGCGCTTTGGTTCTAATATTTCGTCTAACTGGTTGAAACTCCCCCTTC
The DNA here is from genome assembly GCA_028288505.1 of Segetibacter sp. Taxonomy (GTDB): domain Bacteria; phylum Bacteroidota; class Bacteroidia; order Chitinophagales; family Chitinophagaceae; genus Segetibacter. Next base: position 3,433 of record JAQBNN010000005.1, read on the forward strand.
CATATACCACGTAATCAACCATCTTAAAATTCCTGAATTTGCTCATCGTTCAAGTTTTATTGCGCGAAAATACAAGTAAAAAAGAAGTAAAGATTTTTAAAGGAAGTACTAAGAATCTGGTATAGTTTTACATAAAATATAATAAATACAAAACTTGTGGAAAGTTATCTTGGAGTGATGGAAATAAAGGAAAAGAAAGATATTAAATCTTTTTCTGTTAAGTGGAGGCCTGTTGGAATTGCTGCAGTTGCAATCGCTGTTCCCGCTGTTTTCGTATTGCTTACCCGCTGGAAAGATGAAAACATAAGATTTGAGAAAGCGCTAAAAGAAATTAACCCGGTAGAGCAAAGAGCTGTTGGACAGCTGCAACGGCTAAAATATTTTGACGAACCAAAGAAGGCAGCAGCGATGCTGAAGGATAGTACGATGAACGACTGGAAAATGATTGAAAGCCGGTTAAATAAGGTAGAGCCTTTTGATCTGAATGAAGAGAACCTGCGACGCAAAGAGTTAATGCAGGAATATGTAAAACTAAGGTTGGACGAAACCCAGGTGTTATACCAGGCGCTAACAGAGAATACCAATCGTTACGATAAGCAACTGGAAGAAATTATTACCAAAATTGAAGACATATTAGCGAGCCTTAACAGCTAAAGCAACTTTGCGGCTCTTTCAAGATCTTCAGGGGTATCAATTTCTACTCCCATATATTCTGTTACCACCATTTTTAAAGGAATTCCGTATTCAAGATAGCGGAGGCACTCGATTTTTTCTGCATTTTCCAAAGGCGTCATGGGCCAGTTAGTAAAATTTATTAAAGCCTGCTTGCGAAATGCATAAACGCCAATATGCTCGTAATAGGTAATTGCAGCTTCAGTGTTTCTTGGATAAGGTATTACCGATCGGCTAAAGAAGATTGAGTTCATATTTCGGTCTACAGTCACTTTCACATAATTAGGATCTTCAATAAACTTTTGCTCTTTCAATACCTGCATTAGCGAGGCTACTTGCACGTTTTTGCCAGCATCACCTTTAAATACCGCCAACAGTTTTTCCAGTGGTTCTTTTTGTACAAAGGGCTCATCGCCTTGCACGTTTACAACAATGTCAACATCCATATTAGTAATTGCTTCAGCAATGCGGTCGCTTCCGCTTTCATGTTGCTTTTTACTCATTAATGCCTCGCCGCCATGGTTAATAATTTCGTTGTAAATAATATCGCTGTCTGTCGCTACAATTACTTCATCAAATAAACCGGTTGCTACTGTGTTATCGTAAGTATGGCGAATAACAGTTTTGTTACCCAACACTTGCATCAATTTGCCGGGAAAACGTGTAGCTGCATAACGGGCCGGTATAAGTGCAACTATTGAACGAGAGCTAGCCGACGAAGGAATTTGAAAGAAAGACATTGTACAATTTTTTGCAAAGTAAACTTAATAGGGTTTATCGCTCGTCGCTAAGTCTTGTCTAAATCGATAATCATTTTAAATTTATTCTTTTGGGGACAAGCAGGTATTTTTCATGGCGGCATCGTTGTGTCACTCACTTGTACTTTTAGTTTCTATGCAGCAAAGCTCCAGTTCAGGGATTGTTTCAACCAACTAAAATTTTTTCGACTCCGCCCTGCCCTAAATACTTATCAATGCTCAATTAAAACTTACAGTACAAGTGAGTGACACAACAATTTTGAAGAGCGAACAAAATGCCGGAAAACAAAATCATTTAAATAAAAATCCTCCTGCCCTAAAGCAGGAGGATTTTTATTTTATACTTCTAAGTTTAGTTATTCAACATCAAAGGCATTACCAGCATTAAAAGGTCCTCGTTTTCCTCAACCTCGGTTGGGCGAAGGATACCGGCTTTAGTTGCAGTGGCCAGTTCTACTCTAACCTCGTTTGTTTCGGCAGCGTTCAGCATCTCAATTAAAAACTTTGCATTAAAAGCTATCTGCAGGTCTTCGCCGTCGTATTGGCAAGACATTCTTTCATTCCCTTCAAAGCTGAAGTCAATGTCCTGGGCAGTAAGATTTAGTTCGCTACCACTGATGGCTAAGGCAACCTGGTTAGTGCTTTTATTACTAAAGACACTTACGCGGCGCAATGCACTTTGGAAGTCGCTTTTATTAACCAATAATTTGTACGGATTGTCGGTAGGAATTACCACTTTATAATCAGGAAAACGAGCGTCGATTAAGCGACAAATAAGTTGTGTAGTACCATGTGTTACGAAAAGATGGTTGCTGTTATAGCTAATGGTTAGCTCGTCATCATTATCAGGCAACGCATTTTTTAGAAGGTTCAAAGGTTTTTTAGGCACAATAAAACTTTCGGTACGAGGGCAGGCAACATCTGTACGTTTGTAACGAACCAGGCGGTGAGCGTCTGTGGCGACAAACTGTATAAAGCCCGGGTTAAGTTCAAAGTAAACACCGGTCATGGCCGGGCGAAGGTCATCGTTACTTACGGCAAATAAAGTTTTGTTGATGGCAGTAACAATAGCACTGCTAGGCATTGTAAATGCTGTTGTGTCTTCTGAAGAAGGTTCTTTTGGAAAGTTATCAGGATTTTCGCCCATCACCTTGTACTTACCATTATCGCTGGTTATTTCAACAGCAAAGTTTTTATCGATATTGAAGGTTAGAGGCTGGTCTGCTATATTTTTTAAAGAGTCCATCAAAATCTTGCTTGGTATGCAAACTCTTCCATTCACCTTGCTTTCAACTTCCATTTGAACCCGCATTACGGTTTCAAGATCTGTAGCTACAATATTTAATCTTTTGTCCTCTATTTCGAATAAAAAGTCTTCAAGTATTGGCAATACCGTATTAGCATTAATAACTCCGCTGATTTGCTGCAAATGTTTCAACAATGAGGAAGACGAAACAATAAACTTCATGGTTTGCAAGGTTTTTTTCTAAAGAAACAAACCTACAGTAAAATGAGTAATAACACAAAAGCGAGCCAATACATTAGCGCTAAAACGGCTAAATGTGAATTACTTGTGCTTCAATTTGCGTTAAGCCACTTCTTTTAGCTCACCGATGATCTTTACAAACCTTTGTTGGTCGAGGGGTTTTAAAATATAATCTTTAACGGCCAGGCTTCTTTTCGAGCGGATCTTATCCGCCTCGTTTTCGGAAGAGGTGACCATGTAGACAGGAATTTCTTTTGGGCAGATATCAGAGATGCTTTCATATTCCTTTAAAAACTCCCAGCCATTCATTACAGGCATATTGATATCAAGAAAAATAACATCAGGAAGATCAATACAACGTTCTATGTTATACTTTAGCTGGTTTATTGCCTCTTGCCCGTTCGAAAAAACCCTGATCTTACAATTCATGTCTAGTAACTCAATTATTTTACGAGCAATTAGCTGGTATAAATAATCATCATCAACCAGGAAAATGTTTAAAGGAGTAAAATCATTTTTCATGGGGATATGGCAATTAAAAGCGTTACTAATAATTTTGTTCGGCATAGGCAACATCCTTGCCATATTTTCTTAAAAAACAATTTATGGCCATTGTCATCTAATTTTTTATATAAGAACCGTCTTACTCCTGACCAGGCTTTTGAGAAAATTAAAGGCTATTGCTCGTACCAGGAGCGATGCCACAGCGAGGTAGTAACAAAATTGTACACTTACGGATTGTACAAAAAAGAGGTGGATGAATTGATAGTGAAGCTGATAGAAGAAAATTATTTAAACGAGGAACGCTTTGCCATCCTTTATGCTGGAGGAAAGTTTAGAATAAATAACTGGGGGCGAAAAAAGATAGCGTACGAAATGCAGCAGAAGAGACTTTCTTCTTTCTGCATCAAAGTTGGCTTAAAAGCAATTGATGAAAAGGACTACCAGCGTACCTTAAACAAACTTGCACTCGTAAAATGGAGTTCTCTCTCCAGACAGCAGGTTTATACTAAAATTGGAAAAACGCAAGCCTACCTTACTCAAAAAGGATTTGAACCGGAATTGATAAAACAGGCACTTGAAAAAATTAGAAACAATAAGGATTGATCGGTTATTTTGCAGGTAAATCAATTGCCTTCTCATGTCTTCATTAACATGCACCATAATTCAATCCAACCTTCATTGGGAAAACAGAGATGCGAACTTAAAAATGTTCGAGGATAAGATTAATAGCATTAAGGAGAAGACTGAAGTGATCATTCTACCCGAGATGTTTACCACTGGTTTTAGCATGCAACCAGGCACGTTTGCCGAAACAATGGACGGACCTGCTGTAGAGTGGATGAAAAGAATAAGCGCACAAAAAAAGGTGATCCTTTGTGGAAGCATAATGATGAAGGAGGGTGATAAGTTTTACAACAGGTTTATTTGGATGTTGCCAAACGGCCAATTCGGAGCCTATAACAAGAAGCATTTATTTGCATATGCAGGCGAAGACAAACATTACACTGCGGGTAGTAAAAGATTAATTGCTTCAGCAAAAGGCTGGAAGATAAATACACAGGTTTGTTATGACCTGCGCTTCCCAGTGTGGGCGAGGCAGCAAAAACAAAATGGTGAAAACGGTTTAGAATACGATCTGCTTATTTACGTAGCCAACTGGCCCCAACGCCGCAACCACGCCTGGAAAACATTGCTAACCGCCAGGGCCATAGAAAACCAATGTTTCGTAATTGGCGTAAATAGGGTAGGCAACGATGGAAAGGAGATTTATCATTCAGGCGATAGCATGGTTATAAACCCTATGGGCGAAGTGTTGTACCACAAAGCTGATGAAGAAGATATTTTTACCATTACCCTGGAGAAATCAGAAGTAGAAGACGTAAGGGTTAAAATTCCTTTTTGGGCTGACGCGGATCCTTTTTTAATACTTGAATAACAATGCTTAAAGCATTTAGTGCACCCAAAATATTTACCGGAGAAACATGGCTGGAAGAGCATGTTATGCTAGTAGAGAATGATTTTATAATTGACCTCTTACCTGCAACTCAAGCTCCTAATCTTCCAGTACAATCTTTTACAAATTGCATGATTGTACCTTCATTTATCGATCTGCAAATCTACGGTGGAAATGGCGCCTTGCTATCGGTGTCTCCTACTGCTGATACCCTTTATAAAATGTATAGCTATTGTAAAGCAGGTGGAGCCCACTATTTTCTACCAACAGTTGCTACTAATACCTATCCTGTTTTTTACAACTGCATTAACGCTGTAAAAGCTTATTGGGAGCAGGGAGGGCAAGGCGTACTAGGCTTACATATAGAAGGTCCATGGATCAATAAAATAAAAAGAGGTGCGCACATTGAGGATTATATTCATAGTCCTTCCCTGCAGCAAGTAAAGCAACTGCTCGACTACGGTAAAGGAGTTATCAAGATCATCACACTTGCACCGGAAGTCTGTTCGCTTGAAGTAATAAAGCTGATCAGGGAATACGAGGTTATTATTTCAGCCGGCCACACTAATGCTACTTATGCGGAGGCTACCCACGCTTTTAATTCCGGCATTTCCTTATCCACTCATTTATATAACGCCATGAGTCCGCTGCAGCATCGGGAGCCCGGAATGGTAGGCGCTATTTTAAATTCTCCGTCCGCACAGGCCAGTATTATAGCCGACGGGCATCATGTTGATTATGCCGCCATTTCAATCGCTAAAAAGTTGATGAACGAGCGACTGTTTTTAATAACCGACGCTGTTGCCGAAACAAGCGAAGGCCCATATCCACACAAGTTGCAAGGCGACAAGTACGTTTCAAAAGGCATCTTAAGTGGCTCTGCTTTAACCATGGCAAAAGCCGTAAAGAACTGCGTTATTTACGCAAGCATATCGTTAGAAGAGGCTATTAAGATGGCCAGCGTTTATCCTGCAGAAGTTGTGGGCTTACACCACCAAATAGGCTTCTTAAAAAAAGGGTACAAAGCTTCTTTTACTGTTCTCCATAATGCCCTCAATGTTGTAGAATTATAATACCGGCATTTGTTTTTTATAGCATCATCGTTGCGTCGCA
>JAQBNN010000112.1 GCA_028288505.1 Segetibacter sp.
AAAGTTTGCAAGTACATTTAATTGTGTATCTAATGTGTCACGGGTATTCATGTCCATGTGGTAACGACCACTCCAGAAGAAAGTTTTTTCATCCTTCTTAATTTGTACTCCTTCTAGCTCAACGCCACGGGCAGTAAGTGCATCTAATTCTGATTGCGGAAAATCGCCACCAACAACAGAGATCTGCTTAATAGGCTTACAAAAGTTTGAAGCACTCCAGGCAATATACGTTCCTGCGCCACCAATTATTTTATCTGATTTTCCAAAGGGAGTTTCAATGGCATCGAAAGCCATTGAGCCGACAACGATTAAAGACATAAAGTTTTGTATGTTTTCGTGAGTGCGAGCAAAGGGTGTGAAACCAAATGCGTCATCGGGGTGCGAAGCTAAAGCATTTTAGGTAAGTGCTAGTAAGAAGTTGGTGGTAAAAGCGATAGAGCGGACCACTTCTATAAAAACTTAGACTAACGTTTGTTAGTTTCAGATATATTTGCGGTGCTAGGTTCAAAATGCTCTGCTAATGGTTAAGAAAAAAAATACAAAGGGGTCGGCGAAAAAAGAAATAATTAAAAATAGCGCGGCCAAGCTTTTTAAAGAAAAAGGCTATAGCGCAGCCAGCATGCGGGAGTTGGCTTCTTCTGTTGGAGTTGAAGCGGCTAGTTTGTATAACCATATTAATTCAAAAAGTGAGTTGCTGCATACCATATGTTATAACGTTGCAGAAAGATTCATATCAAATATTGATGAGGTAGAAAAGCAGGAGGAAAAAGCAATTGTGAAGCTAGAGAGGCTACTTCGCTTTCATATATCGGAAATGCTGGATCACTATGAAGAAGTGTATGTGAGCGATAGGGAGTGGAGACAGTTAGATGAACCTTACCTGGACGAATACCGTGAACTACGTCGAGATTATCGTAAGCGCTTTTCGGCAATTATACAACTAGGCATTGACGAGAAGGAGTTTAAAGAAATAGATAGTAATACTGCTGTGATGATCTTTTTGAATGCTATGGGAGCAATTGACCAGTGGCACCGCATTGTACATAAAATTGAAAGGCTGGCATTGGAAGACAATTTTATTACGTTGTTGTTGGAGGGAATTAAAAAATAAGAGGGCGTTGCGAATACTATTATGTCAGTTCATTTTCATCCACTGAAAGTAAAAGAAATCAGGAAAGAAACCGTCGACTGTGTTTCAATCAGCTTTGATGTTCCTGAAGATTTAAAGGACCATTTTGTTTACAAACAAGGACAGTACCTTACTATCCGTGCAAAAATTAACGGGGAAGAGGTACGCAGGTCTTATTCTGTTTGCAGCAGCCCATTGGATGATGAATTGCGGATTGCAGTTAAAGCTGTTGATAACGGTTCTTTCTCCAAGTATGCAAATGAGCATTTGCAAAAGGGAGAAACAATTGAGGCTATGCCGCCTCTTGGAAAATTCTATACCGAACTTCACGCTGAACATAAAAAACGTTATGTAGCTTTTGCTGCCGGTAGTGGCATCACTCCCATCCTTTCGATTATTAAAACAACATTGCTGACCGAACCAAACAGTGAGTTTACGCTGATTTACGGTAACCGATCTCGGCAGACAATAATTTTTAAAGAAGAACTTGAAGCCTTAAAGAACCGGTTTATAAACAGGTTTAGTGTTATTCATATTCTTAGTCGCGAAAAGATGGATGCACCTATTAATTTTGGTAGAATTGATGCGACCAAGTGCGAAACGCTATTCTCAAAAGCAATTGATGTTTCCTCTGTCGACGAATTCTTTTTATGTGGTCCAGAAGAAATGGTTTTTGCTGTAAAAGAAAGCCTTGAGAACAAGGGCATTGATAAAAAGAAAGTTCATTTTGAATTATTTACTTCGGCTGCTTCGCTTAAGCGGGCAACGGTTCACCGCACAGCCACTTCTAATGAAGTTAAAAGTAGGATCACCATCAAGTTAGATGGAGCCGCTTTTGATTTTGACCTTGCATTTGAAGGCGAAAGCGTTTTAGATGCTGCACTTAAGCAGGGTGCTGATTTGCCTTTTGCGTGTAAAGGCGGCGTTTGCTGTACGTGCCGGGCTAAATTAGTGGAGGGTGAAGTTGATATGGATTTGAATTACGGGCTCGAGCCGGAAGAGATTGAGCAGGGATTTATACTTACTTGCCAGTCGCATCCTAGAACTGAAAAGGTGGTGATTGATTTTGATGTTAAGTAGATCTACAACTGACCCTAGTATTAGGCTATGATTGCTGCATAATGATTTGCGGTACAAGAGTGCGACGCAATTAAAGCTACATATTAGCACGAAACCTCGGCTCAAAAAGAAATGACATAAAAAAACAGGCTACCATTACTGGTAGCCTGTTTTAATTTTATAGAAAGATCTATTTATCCTACTGCTTCTGAAGACATGCTTTTTGAATTTCTCTTGCGATCTTCTTCGTTAAGCATAACCTTACGCATCCTGATGCTTTTTGGTGTTACCTCAATACACTCATCTTGCTGAATGTACTCCATACATTCTTCAAGGGTGAAAAGTGTTTTTGGTGCAATGCGACTTGCGTCATCACTTCCGCTTGCACGGTGGTTGGTTAACTTTTTAGGCTCTGTTGCATTTACAACAAGATCTCCGGGCTTAATGTGCTCGGCTATGATTTGGCCTGTGTAAACCTCTTCTCCCGGATCAACAAAGAAAGTACCACGATCCTGTAACTTATCAATAGAGTAACCGGTAGTTTTTTCGCTGTTTTTAGAGATCAAAACGCCATTGCTTCTTCCAGGTATATGTCCTTTCCAAGGCTTGTACTCGTTAAAGCGGTGCGCCATAACAGCCTCACCTTGTGTGTTTGTAAGCATTTGAGAACGAAGACCAATCAAACCTCTTGAAGGAATATCAAACTCAAGGTGTTGCATTTCGCCTTTGCTTTCCATTATAAGCATTTCACCTTTACGCTGTGTAACAAGGTCAATTACTTTACCACTTAGTTCCTGCGGTACATCAACAACCAATATCTCGTAAGGTTCGTGTTTTTTACCATCGATTGTTTTCACTAAAACCTGTGGGTTACCAACTGTTAGTTCATAACCTTCACGACGCATAGTTTCAACCAATACACCTAAGTGTAGAATACCACGACCAAATACATTAAAGCTATCAGCACTGTCTGTATCCTCAACCCTTAATGCAAGATTCTTTTCAGTCTCTTTCATTAAACGATCGCGAAGGTGACGAGAGGTAACAAACTTACCTTCTTTACCAAAGAAAGGTGAGTTGTTAATGCTGAAAGTCATACTCATGGTAGGCTCATCAACACTAATAACCGGAAGGCCTTCAGGATTTTCAAAATCAGCAATTGTATCACCAATGGTAAAATCTTCAAGACCAACAACGGCACAAATATCTCCGGCCATTACTTCGGTAACTTTTCTTTTACCAAGCGATTCGAATATATAAAGCTCTTTTACTTTAGATTTTTTGATACCATTAGCAGTTACAAGGCTAAATGGTTGTCCTTCTTTAATACCACCACGGTTTACTTTACCAATTGCTACACGGCCTAAGAAGGCTGAGTAGTCAAGAGAAGTAATCTGCATTTGTAGGTTTCCTTCAGGAACAACAGGCTCTGGAACATATTTAAGGATCCCATCCAACAAAGGCGTAATGTCTTCAGTTTGTTCGTTCTTATCGTTAAACCAACCGTTTTTACCTGACCCGTAAAAAGTAGGAAAATCAAGCTGCTCTTCTGTAGCATCAAGGTTAAAGAAAAGTTCGAAGACTGAATCATGCACTTCGTCAGGGCGGCAGTTTGGCTTATCTACTTTATTAATAATTACAATAGGCTTAAGGTTAAGCTGAAGCGCTTTTTGTAATACAAAGCGTGTTTGAGGCATTGGACCTTCAAAGGCATCAACAAGCAAACAAACACCGTCTGCCATTTTCAAAACCCTTTCAACTTCACCACCAAAGTCACTGTGACCTGGAGTATCAATTACATTAATTTTTACTCCTTTGTAAACCACTGAAGCATTTTTACTAAAAATGGTGATGCCGCGCTCTTTTTCAAGGTCGTTGCTATCCATTATCAGTTCACCTGTTTCCTGGTTGTCTCTGAACACATTGGTTTGATGTAAGATTCTGTCAACCAATGTAGTCTTACCATGGTCAACGTGGGCAATGATTGCTATATTTCTGATATTCATACCGTACTAATTTCCCCTTCTAATTTTTTCGGGGGCTTTTTAAGGCGGCGAAGGTAAGCTTTTGCAACGAGGCTATTTGCAAAAACACTATGAATATTATGTTATATGATTGACAAAGGACCGCCTGAGTGTCCAGTAGCTCTTTATAGTTTCAATAAAACGTTTATAAGAGTTCCGTTTTTAGGGAACAAACTACCGTTCCCTGGTTAGCATCGTTGCGTCGCATTACGTTCGTCTTTTGTGCTACTAGTATACTTTTCCTGCATTTTGTATTAATCAAACGGCGCCTTTTGTGCACATCCACGGCTCGCTTTACTGGCATAAAAATTATAATTTATAAGAAAATATATATCATGAATATCCAGGAGAATAATACCCCTCGAGCAACTGATCAAAGTAACGAAAGCAGTCAAGGCTCATCAGCGCAGCACGAAAACTCCACTACTATACCAGTAGAAAATTTAGCGCTAAAGGAAGACGGAAAAAACCTGGGCTCAGGTCCGGCACCACACATAGCTGACGGAGGTATTGAA
>JAQBNN010000138.1 GCA_028288505.1 Segetibacter sp.
CACGATGAAAAAAAATCAAACCCTTCTCATTTTACTACTTATTATAGTTTTTTTTATTGCGCAGTCATGCAACAGCGACTACACGCCAAAGCCAAAAGGCTATTTCAAAATCGAGCTCCCCAAAAAAGAATACCGTTCGTTCAATCAACCCGGTTACCCTTATTCTTTCGAATATCCTATGTATGCTAACGTAGTAAAAGACAGTAGCTTCTTTGGCGAAGCAACCGAAAACCCATGGTGGATCAATCTTGATTTTCCCCAGTTCAACGGCAAGGTGCACGTAAGTTATAAGGAGGTTGGTCCCACGCAGTTTGACAAGCTGGTAAAAGATGCTTTTTCAATGACCAATAAGCACAACCTGAAAGCTTATTCCATTGACGATTCGCTTATTCAAACGCCAAACAACATCCATGGAATGTTTTTTAAAGTAGGCGGAAACGTTGCTACAGCCAACCAGTTTTTCTTAACTGATACCACCAAACATTTCCTTCGCGGGGCGTTGTATTTTGATGCTACACCTAACGAAGATTCGCTCGGCATTGTTAACCGCTTTCTTATGGAAGACGTAAAGCATATGATCAATACTTTCAGGTGGAAGTAAGTCAAAATTCAAAAAGAAGCTCATTTGACTTTTTACTTTTGAATTTTGAATTTATTCCAGTACCAGCTTCAGTATTTCATAGCATCATCGTTGCGTCGCAATCACTTTAGCTGCAAACCGCTATGCGGCTTTTTTGGCTGTTCATTTTAGGTGATCTTGTATTTATGCAGTCAGCTATAAAAGCATTAGCCAGCCATTATTAGCATTTGTTAGAGACTGATGCATTAAGGATGTATTTAAGAATTACCTTCGTTTTGCGTAAAGAAATCAGGCGCAGCGGGAATTATGATTGCAATTGATAATGTACTTGTTAGCGATGAAGTGATAGAATCTCAATTTGTTTGTGACCTGACAAAATGCAAAGGTGGATGCTGCGAAGATGGTGATGCCGGCGCCCCCTTAGAAAAAAATGAGCTGAAAGAACTAAAGGATCACTACGAAAAAATAAAGCCTTACATGACTGCCGAGGGCATCAGGGAAATTGAAAAGCAGGGCAAATATGTTTACGACCAGGAGTTTGGTTGGGTTACTCCAACAATTAACAGTGCTATCTGCGCATACGGATACCGTGACAAGCAAGGCATTATTAAATGCTCTATAGAACAAGCGTACAACGACGAAAAGATCACCTGGAAAAAACCAATCAGTTGCCACCTCTTCCCAATCAGAATTTCAGAAAGCAGTGATGGAAAAACTGAGTATGTAAACTACGAACCTCGCCCTGATCTATGTAGTGCTGCATGCAAACTTGGTAAAAAACTAAAGGTGCCTACCTATATCTTTTTAAAAGATTCAATCATTAGAAAATATGGCCAGGAATTTTATGAAACACTTGATGCTACTGCCAAGCATTTAGCAGTTAAGGGCTAGGTGGCTAATGGTTAATTAGTTTATTAGGTAAGAATGTTTATTGAGATAATTTGTGCAATTAGGATTTTTTGAAACAATACTAATAAACCAATTAACTACTAAACTTATAAACCCAAAGCCGAATAACGATATAACTGTACAAGAGTGCGACGCAAGAATGCTTAATAGTACCACCAAAGCTTAGTACAAAAAAAGAAGACTTATGAATGAAACTGCTGCATCATTTATAGCGAAGAGCACTGTAAAAGCAGGTGACCTTGAGCATAGAAGAAAGATCAATTTTAATATTAGCAAATACAATGCAGTTGTTCCTGTAGGTAAACTCCAGTTTCACGATGTAATGCTTGCCCGTGAACGTGCGAAGAATGTAAAGTGGCGGGCCATTGAAACGCTAGACCAGCAGTTGGAAGAATTTGAAATGCAGTTTATAAAAAAAGGTGGCAAAGTTATTTGGGCCGAAACTGCAGAACAGGCACTGAAAGAAATCGGCGAGATCTGTAAGCAAAAGAATTGCAAAACGGTGGTGAAGAGCAAGAGCATGGTTACCGAAGAAATTCACCTGAACAAGTTTTTAGAGAAGCAAGGAATTGAAAGCGTTGAAACGGATCTTGGCGAATATATACAGCAGTTAGATGGTGAAGCGCCATACCATATTGTTACTCCGGCTATGCACAAAAGCAAGGAAGATGTCGCGAAACTATTTGCAGATAAACTTGGCACTCCCAGCAATCTTACACCTACTGAGCTAACCCTGATTGCCCGTGAAAAGCTGCGTGAAAAATATGTACAAGCAGAGGTGGGCATTACCGGCGCCAACTTTTTAATTGCTGATGTTGGCGGCATCGCCATTACTGAAAATGAGGGTAATGCAAGGTTAAGTTGCGCGTTTCCTAAAACGCATATTGCTATTATTGGCATCGAAAAGATTATTCCTACCATGGCTGATCTTGGCTTGTTCTGGCCACTGCTTGCCACCTTCGGCACCGGTCAAAAAGTTACTGTTTACAATACATTGGTTTGCGGTCCTAAACAAGCCAACGAAACAGATGGACCTGAAGAAATGTATGTTATCCTGCTTGACAATGGTCGCACAAACATGCTTAAAAAAGAAACCCGTGAAGCTTTGTACTGCATTCGTTGCGGCGCTTGTTTAAATGCATGTCCCGTATATAAAAACATTGGCGGGCACGCTTACGAAGCTACTTACAGCGGACCTATTGGAAGCGTAATTACGCCACACTTAAAGCCGATGGACGACTATAAGCATTTAAGCCATGCATCGTCGCTGTGTGGTAATTGCACCGAGGTTTGCCCCGTTAGAATTAATATTCACGAACTGTTGTTGGAGAACCGCAAAGAAGCTGCTGAATTTGGCCTCGCCCCTTTTGCCGAAAAGATGGCTTGGAAAGCATGGAAGACTGCAAGCCTTAGCCGCAAAATGATGAACATGGGCAATGGTAAATTAAAGAGCAAGGTTATAAACAAAATAATGAAAGGCTGGACGAAACAACACGGCGATTTAAGCTTTAGCAAAAAGACGTTTAACGAAATGTGGAGCGAAAGAAAAAAATAATTTGGTACAAGGATTAGTGCCGTGATTAAGCATCGTTGCGTCGCATTTCGTTAATCAGTTGTACTACTATTTTGCTTTTTATAAGTTATGGTGGTAGAAGTTTTATAAGTTTGATTAAAGCAATTCTATGGAGCCTGCAATTAGCATAATAAATATTCCGGGGTGCTGATGCAGTTGCTTATTTATACCACTCAAGCTTCTCCCCGTGTAGAGTATATTTTCTCTACTTTATTACCAGCCCTTGGGATAACGGATTACCAAATAACGACTGACCTAAATACTTTTAAAAACTTTAGCGGGGCAAAAATTAATTATTCTTTTGAGCAGGTAGAGAATACTTATTCAATACAACCAGCAAGTCTCCTTTTTGAAAATGAAATAAAGCAACAACAAATCGATTGCTTTGATTGGAATGGCTACAAAGCTTTCTTCAAAACAGGAGGCGATCTTCCCTTTGATATTTTTGCAGCATCCTTCTATTTACTCTCTCGCTACGAGGAGTACTTACCACATCAATTAGACATGTACGGACGGTTTGCGCATGAAAATAGCCTGGCTTTTAAAGAAGGTTTTTTACAGTTTCCCTTAATTAATTTATGGCTACAAAAACTTGGCAAATCACTCAAACAAAAGTTCCCTTCACTTTTGTTGCAGCCGGCAGACTTTCGCTTTATACCTACTTACGATATTGATATTGCATGGAGTTACAAGCACAAAGGCGTTGTAAGAAACGTAGGTGGATTAGTTAAGTCAATAATGAAAGGAGAGTGGGCAAATGCAATAGAACGAATGAAGGTTTTACAAGGAGCCTCCGATCCATTTGATTCTTACAAATGGCTGGACGAGGTACATAAAAACCTAACAGAAAAGCCGCTCTACTTCTTCCTTCTTGCGCAACAGAATAAAGGTTATGATAAAAACATTCTTCCTACCAAGCCGGAACTGCAGGCTTTGGTAAAAGAAGTCTCAACAAAATACAATGTTGGTATTCATCCTTCCTGGCAAAGTGGCGATGATAGCAAGCTGTTGAATGAGGAAGTAATATTATTAGAAAACATTACGAGCCGATCAATTATTAAAAGCAGGCAACATTATATAAGAATGATGTTGCCTACAACATACCGGCAGTTAATACAAGCGGGCATTACTGAAGACTATTCAATGGGCTTTGGAAGTATTAATGGCTTTAGGGCATCGTATTGTTTGCCCTATAAATGGTATGATTTAGAAAAGGAGGAAACAACTAACCTTACCCTATTTCCATTTTGCTACATGGAGGCTAATTCTTTTTATGAGCAACACTATTCCACTGCGCAGGCAAGTACTGAACTAGAACATTATTATAACATTACGAAATCGGTGGGTGGTTTATTAATTACCATTTGGCACAACCACTTTTTAGGTACCGATAGAATGTTTGCCGGTTGGAAAGAAGTGTACGAAAAGTTCTTACAGAAGTTTGTTAGACGCTAATGCTACAGTACGCTTTCTTAAAAAATAATATATAGGAAAAGATGCGATGAAAAACAAAAAGTACAAGTGAGTGACACAACAGGAGATGCACAAATAACTATAGCTGGAAAACAAGTTCAACTATAAATTGTACATCTCCAGTTGTCTCAATTATTAGTGCTTAAAGTGTCTTGTTCCAGTCATCACCAAAGCAAGTTTGTGCTGCACGCAATATTCAATGCTATCCTTATCTCTTATTGATCCACCTGGTTGTATAAAAGCTTCAATACCTTCAGCATAAGCAATCTGCACGCAGTCATTAAATGGGAAGAATGCATCAGAAGCAAGTACCGCACCTTTTAAATCGAATTTAAATTGCTTTGCCTTATCAATTGATTGACGCAGCGAATCAATGCGACTCGTTTGACCGCAACCTTTGCCTACCAGTTGTTTATTCTTAATTAATGCTATCGCGTTACTCTTTAAGTGCTTGCAAACAAGGTTCGCAAAAACAAGATCTTCTTTCTCTGCTTCAGTAGTTTCACGTCCACCAACTTCTTTCCAATCAGTATAATTTCCTTCATCAGTTTGTTGTGTAAGAAAACCATTGGCAACAGATTTTACCTGCGGCGAGCTCTGCAACAAATGTGGGTGACATTGAAGAAGAATCCTGTTCTTCTTGCTCTTCAAAATTTCCATTGCATCAGCATTAAAATGTTGAGCAATTAATACTTCAAAAAAGATCTCACTGATAGCTTCTGCTGTTGCTTTATCAATCGTTCCATTGCAAACTAAAACACCACCGAAAGCACTTTCAGGATCACCCGCAAGCGCTACATCCCATGCTTCTTTAATCGTATGTCTTGCAGCAATACCACACACGTTAGTATGCTTAATAATGGCAAATGTAGTCTCATTAAATTCTTTGATAAGTTCTATAGCAGCATCAACATCTACAAGGTTATTGTATGATAACTCTTTGCCATGAAGCTGGGTAAATACTTTTGTAAGATCACCATAAAACACAGCTTGCTGGTGCGGGTTCTCACCATAGCGGAGGCTTTGCTTTACCTTGCTTTGAATAGTTTGCAAAGGCTCTTCACTATTAAAATAATTGCTGATGGCAATGTCATATTCCATCACCACTTTAAAGGCTTTAGCTGCAAACTGTTTACGTTGTTCAAGGGTAGTGTTGCCTTCTTGTGCAACTAACAAATTCTCTAATGAAGTATAATCTTCCTTAGCCGCAACCACCAACAAGTCTTTAAAGTTTTTTGCAGCAGCCCTAATCATTGATGGCCCGCCAATATCAATTTTCTCAATAATTAATTTCTCTTCTTTTGTGCCTGCTAATGTTTCTTCAAAAGGGTACAGGTCAACAATTACAAGGTCAATTTCAGGAATATTATATTCCCTCATTTCCTGCATGTCCTGCTCGCTGTCTCTCCTACCTAAGATGCCACCAAAAACACCTGGATGAAGTGTTTTAACCCTGCCACCCAAAATGCTCGGGTAAGTCGTAAGATTTTCAACAGGCACACAAGGAATACCAAGGTCTTTAATAAACTTTTCGGTACCACCTGTGCTATAAATTATTACTCCTAACTGGTGCAGTTGCTTAATAATTGTCTCCATCCCATCTTTGTAAAACACGGAGATAAGTGCCGATTGAATTTTTTTTTGCATAGTATTTTAGTTAGTGGAAAGCAATATCGTTATGGTACCAACATAGTAACTCCGGTTTAGCATCGTTGCGTCGCATTCCGTTCATCCGCATTATTTCTGTTGATGCTTTTCCTGCAGTTTGCTATAAGCTTAGTGTAAAAGCACCCTGCTCCTTTGTTGAATGATGCGGCAAATGTAGGCTGTCGCAATCTTTTTTCCATTTGTTGATTTTCCACACCGGGTTACTTGCATCAAAAACAATTTGCTTTACATTAAAAGTGGATAATAACTGGCCGATATACAGCTTAGGATTTTTTGATACCACAACAACATCAAGTGTAATTTTCCGGGGAGAATGAAAGGCAAATGGTTTATCAATAACAAGTATTCTTTTATTATTAAACTGTATGAAGGGATAGCTGTAATACAGGTTATCCAGGTTACCTACTACCGTCACTTCATGCATAATCCTCGATGGCTTCAAATAGAAGTTTTGCAGGAAAGCATCAGTAAGCAACGACGTATCACCTAAATATCGGTAGCTATTACCAGCTATAAAATCCACGGCAAGATGTTGAGGAACATTGTAAACAATCACCTTATGCTGACCTTGGTTCTGTATCTTTTTAAAAGCATATAAGCTCATAAAAACCAGCAACGACCCCACTGATATAAATAATGCTGGCTTGCTTTTTCTTAAAAGCCAGGTAGCTAAAGCAATTACTATAATGTACAAAATAAGTGTTTGCAGTAAGCTATTATTTATTCCGTCGTACACAGCATAAGGAATAACGTTCATTCTTTCAATAAAGCCATTCATCAGCGATAGCAAAACTTCATTTATACTTCCAACTATGGTAGCTAAACTAGCCGAAAAGAGAGATACGATTAATAACAGCAATTCTAAATATAGAATTACCGTTGACAAGGGTACAGCCACAAGGTTCGAGATCATAAAAAGAAGAGGAAACTGGTGGAAGTAGTAAAAAATAATAGGTGCTGTAAGTATTTGTGCAGCCAACGAAATAGCCATTAACTTCCAAAAGAAATCGAGGATCTTATTTTTAAAATAGAGCCAATGGTAAATGGGCTGTAAAAAAGCTACAATACTTATTACCGCCGCATAACTCAATTGGAATCCTACGTCCCAAAGAAAGTACGGGTTGTAGCATAACATTACAAAAGCAGATAAGCAAAGTGTATTGTAAATAGAAGTTTTTCTATCAATTACTTCGGCCAGCACAATAAAAGAAAACATAACTGCTGATCGAAGAATGGAAGGCGCAGCTCCCGCAATCAAAGTAAACAACCAAAGAATTAGAAGAATTACAACGGGCTTTAGCCAGCGTGTAAGTGTATTCTTCTTAAATGGCCTGAAGATTAGAACAAGCACAAAGTAGATCATTCCCAGGTGCAGTCCAGAAATAGCGATGATATGTACCACTCCCGTATTGCTATAAGCCTGCACCAGATCCTTGTCAAGATCATTTCTGTAGCCGATTAATAGGGCTTCAGCAACACCGGCCTCTCTGTTTGCCTCAATATATTTCTGCAGCACATTAATAACCTTGGCTCTTGTAGAAAATAAAAATCCGTTCAAAAGATTCTTATCCACACTTTTTGTAACAACAAAATCTTTTTGTGTCAGGTATAGCTGGTGATAAATATCCTTTTGCGCACAATAACTTTTGTAATCAAAAGCACCAGGATTACCTGAGTTAGCTATAGCCTGCAAGGGCCTTCTACAAACAATAGTTGAGCCATAACCTAATGTAGGAGCAGGCCCGTCTTTTTTAAAATAAATAAGTATTCTACCTTTTGTTGGTCTCCACTCGCTGTTCAAATAAACCGCCTTCACACTTGCCTCAGCTTTAAAAGTTTTTTCTTTTTCAGTTAAAGATTCCTCCAGGGTTATAAGCATCGTAGTGCTATCAACATAACTTCTACCAATCCATAAATCATCATTCCTTATATCATTATTACTGGTAAGCAGGCAGCCTATTCCACCAATCAAAAATTGTATGCTTATCCCTCGCAACCATCGAAATGTATAACTAATTTTTCCGGGTAAAAAATATAAGCTGATCCATACAAGCAAACTTGCAGTTGAGACAATCAGTAAGAAAAATGTGGGCAGATGAAAGTAGTATTGAATGAGTATTCCTGCAACCAAAGGCACAAGAATCCTAAAGAACGGTATCGACCTCCAAAAGTAGACCTCACGATGCATTCTGAAATTTTTACCGTTACAAACAAGCTTTCGTTTCCTTCTATATGGTAAGAAATTTAATAATTAATATTTGCAAAAAAAACAAGAAAGACAACTAGTGCTGAATATTTTTTTGGTACAGGCATTTGTATCCTAATTAGGCATCATTGTGTCACTCACTTCTACAAATAGCAGTTTATTCAGCAATAAAATTTATCCCTTTAAATGATCACTACCAACCTCACTTTACTGTATACCGTTTTAGGTAGGTAAGACTTTATAAATTCTCAACAACCTCCTTGCTTAAAGGAGACACAGCCGGACCAAAATAATGAGTAAGGATCCCATCTCTATTAATAAAATACTTAGAAAAATTCCACTCCGGTGCTTTATTATTCCAACCGTTCATGTGTTTATCTGAGAGCCATCTGTACACCTCGTTCTGGCTGTCTCCTTTTACTACTTTACTCTTTTTCATCAGTTGAAAAGTAACCCCATAGTTTACCTTACAAAATGAGGCTATTGCATTGTCCTCGCCTTTCTCCTGGTCTTTAAAATCATTTGCCGGAAAACCAAATATCACCAGTCTCCCATTGTATTGCTCATTCAACTTTTGAAGTTCTGCATATTGGCCAGTGTAACCACAGTCTGATGCCGTATTTACAATAAGGACCTGCGTACCTTTCAAAGCACTGAAGTCAATCACTTCGCCATTAACGCTAACGCCTTTAAGATTATAAAATGAGGTAATGGGCTTCACATTAGCTGCATTTCTTTCAATGCCTCCCTTATCGCCAAACACGCGGCTAGTCTTAGCTATTATTGGGTAGGCTACTTTCAAGATCGATTGTTTCAACGTCATATCTTTCCTTTTAATAAACAACAGGCCTAATGAAGTAACTGCAACAATTATTAATAATTTCTTCATCATTCAACTACTCTTCAAACTGAAGATCTTATTAGCGAACTTACTGCTTTTTAAAAAGCAACCTGCCTATAATTAGCATTAAGAGTAACGATCTTCAAACTGCTTAACGAATAATACAACGACAAAAATTAAACCTACAATGGTATCTTGCAGTTATGCAAGATGGGTATGTAAAGGATGATGATTTTTTTATGCGCCAGGCACTCTGCGAAGCAAAAAATGCATTTCATGTTGGAGAAATTCCGGTAGGAGCTGTGTTGGTTAGTAACAACAAAATAATTGCAAGAGCCCACAACCAGGTAGAAAAACTCAACGACCCTACAGCTCACGCGGAAATCCTTGCAATTACATCTGCATGCAGTTTTTTAGGCGCAAAGTATTTACCCGGCTGCACCTTATATGTTACCCTCGAGCCTTGCCACATGTGTGCAGGAGCATTGTACTGGAGTAAATTAGATCGCATAGTTTTTGGGGCCGCAGATGCAAAAAACGGCTTCCGTAAATTTTTTGGTGAAACCAACCCTTTTCATCCAAAAACAGAAATAAAATTTGGTTTACTTGCCGAACAAAGCACGCAGCTAATGAAGGAATTCTTTAGACAAAGAAGATAAAACTACTTTTGTTGTTCATAAGTTACTAAACATTCATCCAGATCAACTTTATAATGAGCAAATTCTTTCTATCATTCTTATTCTTTTTAAGTGCAACTTATTGCTTTGCGCAAGATGATACTACACAATACATCGTTCCTAACAGGTATAATAGCGAAGAGCAACAAAAGAAGCCGTATGTGATTTTAATCTCCGTAGATGGTTTCCGCTACGATTACGCTCAGAAATTTAATGCTGTCAACATTTTAAAGTTGGCTAAAAACGGTGTTGCAGCTAAGTCAATGACACCCTCGTTTCCATCCCTTACATTTCCTAATCATTATACCATAGTTACCGGTGAGTACCCTTCGCAACACGGTCTTACCTCAAACAGGTTTTACGATAGGGTGAGAAAGCAAAGATACAGTATGAGCAACAAGGAAAACGTACATGATGGAAGTTGGTATGGAGGGGTCCCCCTTTGGGTTTTAGCAGAACAACAGCACATGCTATCAGCATCATTTTACTGGGTAGGGGCCGAGGCCGATATAAAAGGAGTAAGACCTACTTACTATTATAACTATTCAGAAAAAATTCCTATAGAAAAACGCGTAGAGGTTTTTAAGGAATGGCTGACACTGCCTGCTGAAAAAAGACCTCACCTCATATGTTTTTATTTTCCTGAAGTAGACCATGCCGGACATGATTTTGGCCCTGATTCAAAAGAAAATGAAAATGCAGTATTGCTTGTAGATAGCGCTATTGCAAAACTACAAGCCGCAGCTGCATCTACAGGATTAAACGTAAACTTCGTGCTTGTTGCCGATCACGGGATGCTTAAAGTAAATAAAGCAAACCCTTTACAATTGCCTGCCGGTGTTGATACTTCTAAGTTTATTATAAGTACCGACCAATTGCCTTTAGCATTGTATGCTAAAGATCAAAAAGACATTCTGCCTACCTACCGGCTTTTAAAGCAACATGAGAAAAACTTTACTGCTTACCTCAAGAAAGACATTCCCAAGAGGTGGCACTATAATAAGAAGAGCGATAAACTTAACAGGATAGGCGACATTGTAATAGTATCAGATCCTCCGTACGTCTTTAATATTTTCAACCGGCGCATTAGCACGGGGTGGCATGGTTTCGATCCAACACGGGTAAAAGAAATGGGAGCCATTTTTTATGCATGGGGGCCAGCTTTTAAACAAGGCTTAAGCTTTCCAACTTTCGATAACATACACGTCTATCCAATGGTTGCAAACTTGCTCGGCTTAAACTATAATCATACTATTAACGGCAAAGCCCGGGTATTGAAAAAAATTCTAAAAGATTAAAGCTGCTATGTTTCAAAACTCCTTTAACGCATGCATAGCTGCAATTAAAGATTTTTGTACTAAGCAGTATCGCTACTATTAAGCTTTACTTGCGTCGCACTCTTCAACGTTTTTTTCCTTATTGGTCATCTTAGACATCCATACAAAACCTAAAACTTAGGGTTAAAACAAACTGTAAGCAAGTTTAATAAAGCGATGCAAGTACAAGTGAGTGACACAACGATGTTGAAAACAGTTCTTCAGCTGGTAGCCAAAAAATACTAACAAAAAGTACAAGAAATACCAGGGATAAACAAGCTGTTTCTACCACTTTGTTAAGCGTTCACTTTTCGAGATAAGAAACATTTATTCCATCTGTTACACATTCAACATAATGGGTTTAAATTTGTTTCTCTTCGAAACAGATTTTTGAATTTTAAAAAACTATAAACATGGCATTTACCTTACCGCAGTTGCCTTATGCGCACGAAGCATTAGAACCAACTATTGATGCACAAACAATGCAAATTCACCATGGCAAGCACCACCAGGCTTATGTTGATAATTTAAACAAGGCGTTGGCTGGTACTGACCACGAAAATAAAAGCCTTGAAGAGATTGTTGCTATTGCAGGATCAATAAGCCCTGCCGTTCGTAACAACGGAGGCGGCCATTGGAACCATAGTTTCTTTTGGCAAGTACTAAGCCCTAATGCTGACAAAGTACCTTCTGGTGAATTAGCTGAAGCTATCAACAGCGCCTTTGGTTCATTTGAAACTTTTAAAGAAAAGTTTAATGCTGCAGGTGCTACACGTTTTGGTAGTGGCTGGGCATGGCTTATTGTAAAAGATGGTAAACTTGAAGTTACATCAACCCCAAACCAGGACAACCCTTTAATGGACGTTGCAGAAGTAAAAGGCCAGCCAATTTTAGGTGTAGATGTGTGGGAGCATGCTTACTACCTGAAGTACCAAAACAAAAGACCCGATTACATGGCAGCCATTTGGAATGTAATTAACTGGAGTAAAGTGGCAGAACTTTACGAAGCAGCAAAATAGGTTATCACCGATAACATAATAATTTTTAACCCCGGTATTGATGCCGGGGTTATTTTTATGTTCTAAAACTTAACCATGAAGAAAATATTAACGGCTGCTGCAGGTGCTGTTGTTGTACTTGCATCGTGCGGAAAGGCTGAAGTAAACCAAAAGGTATTGATCATTAGCAAAGGAGACATAACAGCTAATGGAAATAATATTACCATAAAAGGTAGCAGCGGTTCTGCAGATAAATTAATTGAACTTAGCGATGCAGCGATAAAGACCCTAAACGTAGACGGACCTAACGGGAAGACGACTATTAACTTACCAGGCGATAAAGGCTTCTATGTTTTAAACCTTAGAACAGATTCACTAGTAGGAAGCGAACAAAAATTTGGTACTGATATTAGCAGTTCAAGAACAATTAGCCAGGAAGAAATTAAGGCAAAGATTGATAGCCTTACTAAACTTACAAAAGGCGAAAACGTAGCAGCAGGCGCTAACTACTTAATTGCACCAAACGAAATAGAAAAAATTTCGGGCAACACTCATGCAAGAGTATTTGGGCCCTTTGTAAAAATACCGGGCACATTAGATGCAGAGCCAGGCGGTGCAAAACCTGAGATCTATAAATTTTATACAACTAATGAGATGCGTGAGCAGATAAAGAAGTTTGTGGACATGACATCTGCAGCAAAATAGTTTGAAAGCCATCTTCGGATGGCTTTTTATTTAGTTTATGGAACCGGATCATGCCCATGTCCACCCCAGGGATTACAACTTGCAATTCGCTTAGCAGCCAGCCAGCTTCCTTTAAAAAGACCGTACTTTCTCAACGCTTCTAAAGCGTAGTTGCTGCAGGTTGGTGTATACCTACACTTAGGGCCAAGCAATGGTGATATGGCCAACTGATACACCCTTATCAGCGCAATAAATGGTAAGCTTAATATTTGAAGAAACTTTTTCAAGTTGTTGCTGGTAGAATCTTATCTGTAAGTCGCTGTAAAATTAAACCTATCTTCTCGTGAACTTCTGCGCTAACCGGTAATTCTTTATTAATATATATTAAGAAGATGGAAACACTTTTTCCTTCATCAACTAAGCGCTGTTGCAACGGAAGCTTTTGAAGGCGATAGGCTTCACGCATTACCCGTTTGATACAGTTACGATCCACTGCTTTTTTAAAGTTCCTTTTGCTTGCGGTGAATCCTGCTTTTAATCCCGGCTCACCTTCCTCGTTAACTATAAATAATACTTTCAAAGGAAAAACCGAGAAGCTCTTTCCTTCGTTAAAAACCTGGTCAACTAGTTTGCGGCTTTTAAGTCGTTCGTTTTTGCCTAGAGTATATTTACTGATAGTGGTAAGTTTTATGCTAAAATAAAAAGCCCTATCAAAAATGACAGGGCTAATTATGCAGAAATCCGTATTAGGATTACTTTAGTCTTCTTTCGTCAGATACTGTCAATTTTACACGACCTTTCTTACGACGGCTTGCCAATACTTTACGGCCGTTAGCTGATTCCATCCTTTTGCGAAAACCGTGAACGGTTTTACGACGTTTGGTGTGTGGTTGAAATGTACGTTTCATAATAATTTTTTTCTAAACCTTTAATATAGTTACCAACATCGGCTGTACGTCCCATAAGTACTGCTATTGGTGAAAGGACGGCAAAAGTAGGGCAAAAGTTTTATAATATAGATGTTAAAAGTATTATTTTTTTGGTAGCGAGCAGCAGAACCCGCGTTAGGCGGCCGTTGCGTCGCACTCTTGTACTGGAAAACTTAACTCCGCCTTTGAACCACTAAGACACGAAGTACACAAAGATTCACTAAGCCTTGGTGAAACTTAGAGTCTTTGTGTTCAAAGAAAAGACGCAAAGTGATTTGCCGATGAAGTGATTGCGACGCAACGATGATGCCATGAAAAACTAAGGCTGGTATCTTAAATATCAACGTGTGATGCGTTTACACTTTGGCCATAAAAAATAGCAGCCTTCTCATTAAAGTCGTCTGCAGAGTCTGTTGTAAAAAACTGAACAGTTGCGTTTTTCGTACAGTTCTCCTCTATTTCAGGGTGCCGGTTTAAATAATCGGCTAAACTTGTAGCAACAATATCGCCCTGCGACAATAGCGTGATGTGCTTTGGTAAGAATTGTTCAATCTTTTCTTTAAGCAAAGGGTAATGGGTGCATGCGAGCAACAGCGTGTCAATCTCGTTGGAATGAGCAAGAATATTATTGAGGTGCTTCTTTATAAAAAAATCGGCTCCTTCGTTGCTGTATTCATTATTCTCAATCAAAGGCACCCACATGGGGCAGGCTTCCTGGTAAACCTTCACCTCCGGCGAAAACTTTTCGATTTCTATTAAATACGATCCTGATTGCACCGTTCCTTTAGTTCCTAAAATGCCTACCTGCTTTGTTTTTGTAAGCTCGCCGATCTTTTCGGAAGTGGGTCGTATCACGCCTAAAACTCGTTTGCCTGGAGCCATCTGTTCGAGGTCTTTTTGCTGAATACTTCTCAGCGCTTTAGCCGAAGCGGTGTTACAGGCAAGAATAACAAGCGGGCAACCTTTATCGAAGAACCATTGCACGCATTCTTTAGTATAGTTGTAAACGGTATCAAAAGAGCGTGGACCGTAAGGGGCACGGGCATTATCACCTAAATACAGGTAGTCGTACTGAGGAAGCTTAGCAGCAATTTCCTTTAAAACGGTAAGGCCGCCGTAGCCACTATCAAAAACACCTATTGCTCCTTTTGTTGACATGGTACAAAAATAAAAGAACCATGCGTACTGCATGGTTCTTTTAAATATAATGAAGTTTACTTATTACTTCTTAGGTGCCGGGGGTCTGGTTCCGGTTGCTGGCTTAGCAGGTTGTTGATCTTCTACAGGCCCCTGGCTTCTTAATTGCTCAGGTAATGGAACTTTCAGTTCTTTAGCTACTTTCTCAAATACGTTTTCAACTTTCGAACCCATTTCGTAACTATTTGGCTTAAGTACAACTAAGTAGTTGTTTGTTTGCAAAACTTTGCTGTAAGCATTTACTACTCTCTCGTACATAGGGCCGGCTAATTCTTGTCTTTTGCCTTCGCTCATTTGCTGAGAATATTGTTGCCAATAAACCAATTTGTAACCAAATTTGTTTCGATCAGTTTGAATATATGATAATACACTGGGCGGCTTTTTTGCAGCAGAGTCAGCTTTGTAAGTACTGTCAAGACGAGTGTACTCTCTCATGTTAAACTCATACTCGCCTCTTAGAGAGTCCTGTTCATAAATAGCCACAAGACTATCTACAGCACGGTAACCAGGCATTGCCTGTACCATTATATCAATATCAAATACACCGATCTTCTGTTGTGCTTCTACATTATTAGTAGCAAAGAAACTGCCTGCAATCGCTAGCACCACAAATAAAACTTTTTTCATCTTTGTTTTTCGATTTTTAATTGTTCACAAACATCCGCTTTATTTTATCTAGGACGTTGTTAAGGGGTTTATAATTAGGTTAATGAAAATGTTAACTTCTTATCCCAAGTTCTTTAAGCACATCATCGCTTTTATCCAATTTAGGGTCGGCAAATATAACGGTAATGCCTTCACTTTTATCAAGCACAAAATCGTATCCTCTGTTTACTGCCATCTTTTGGATAGCGTTGTAAACTTTATCCTGAACTGGTTTTACCAGTCTTTGCCTTTCTTTAAAAAGATCCCCTTCGTATCCAAAGCGTTTTTTTTGCAAGTCCCTTATCTCTTTTTCAAGATTGAATAACTGATCTTCTCTCTTCTTCTTAAGTTCTTCGCTGAGCATATATTGCTCCGCATCGTAATTGCGGTACATCTGGTTAAGCTGTGCTTGCTTTTCGTCTATTTCCTTCTGCCATGTGTCACTCGTAGTAGCCAAGTTTTTATCGGCGTCTTTATATTCCGGCATTTTATCCAGGATATACTTTGTATCTATAATAGCATAACGTTGAGCAGAAACAGTGGTAACAGCTACAAGCAAACTAAAGGCAATGAATAATATTCTTTTCATCAGGATGGGTTTTAATTATTATTTATTCAGGTTCAAAACCAAGCATAAATGTAAATCTTGCTGCATCTTTTAGTTTAGAATTTGGTGTGTACCTATCTAAACCAACACCGTAGTCAAAGCCTAGCAAACCAAACATCGGCAGGTAAAAACGCATACCTACACCTACTGATCTACGTAATTTAAAAGGGTTGTATTCCTTCATGCTGTACCAACCATTAGCAGCTTCAAAAAAGCCCAGCGCAAAAATAGTACTGCTCGGGTTCAGGCTTAACGGGTAGCGCATCTCTACAGTATACTTATTAAACATAGTAAAGAAGCGTGACGCATTTTGTTGGTCAGGGTTAATACGTGGATTACTTGTTTCGTAAACGGGGTATCCACGATGTGCTATAATATCGTAACCCAACAAAGCGAAATTGTTGCTTAAACCGGCATCACCAACCTGGAACCTCTCAAAAGGAGAAATTTCTAATTCGTTATTGTACCTGCCAATGTAGCCTAACTTAACAGCGGTTTTTAAAACGAATTGCTTATTTCTTTCGGCACCATGTGGTTTTCCAAAAGGCACATACCATTCGCCATTTATTCTCCATTTGTGGTATTCTACCAACTGGTAAGGATTTGCCGATTTAACTCTTTGGGGGTCTATTAAAGAATATGGAGGAGTGAATTGAACGCTTGTTAAAAAGCTTGATCCACTACTTGGGAAAATAGGCTGGTTAACTGATGATCGCTGCAAGGCAAGTTTAATATTGAAGTTATTAGATACTCCATTACTAAACCCTTCAAATATCTGGTAGTCCTTCAACTTATAACGAGTGTAGTTTAGTGAAGTAATAAGGCTGAAATAATCATCCGGCCATTTCAACTGCTTACCTAAACTTATGCCTAACCCTGTAGTTTGGATGTAAGAATCGTCAGGATTAAAAGTTTGTCTTCCTGTTTGGTAATCATAAATACCATTTCTATATTTAGTATCATACAGGCTAAACGTAAATGAATTCCTTTTTTTACCACCCAACCAAGGCTCGGTAAATGAAAAATTATAAGAACGGAACGCTTTACCATTACTCTGGTACCGAAGACTAAGCTTTTGACCATCACCTGTAGGTAAAGGATCCCAGGCACCTTTTTTCCAAATATTATTTAAACTGAAGTTATTGAACGATACACCCAGCGTACCAGTTAATCCAATACCTCCACCCCAACCAGCACTTAGTTCAAGCTGATCGCTCGATTTTTCTTCGAGGGTATAATTAATATCAACAGTTCCATCGTCAGGATTTGGAACAGGATTAATCCCAATCTTCTCCTGGTTGAAATAGTTTAGCTGGGCCAACTCTCTTTGAGAACGTATAAGATCCGAACGGCTGAATTTCTCTCCCGGAATCGTTCTAAGCTCACGACGAATAACGTGCTCTTTTGTCTTATCGTTTCCTGCAATACGCACATTTTTGATAGTAGCTTGTGGCCCTTCGATTATACGAATTTCATGATCGATAGTATCATTGTAAACGGCAGTTTCGGTTGGCTCTGTCCTGAAAAACAAATAGCCGTCATCCATATACAATCCACTAATATCACCGCCTTCAGGTGACAAACTTTTACCAAGCTTCTTGTTTAGTGTTTCAATATTGTAGGTATCTCCTTTTTGAATACCAAGGATAGTTGTAAGAATGCTGTCACTATATTTAGTATTACCTCTCCAGGTAATATTGCCAAAATAATACTTCTTACCCTCATTTACTTTTATATCAACATTAAGATTACCCTGGTCATTAAGGTAGGTAGTGTCAGCTTCAATTATAGCATCGCGATAACCAAGGGAGTTATAATAAGTCAGGATCTTTTCTTTGTCTTCCTCAAACTTCTTCTCATTAAACTTAGCAGAAGCAAACTTTAATCGGATATATGGATCAAGGTATTCTTTCGTTCTTGTTGGCGACAAAAAAGCTTTTTCCTTCAGGTAGTCTTCAAAAGTAAAAGTCTCAATTTTATCATCGGTGTAAGCGCTTTTTTTGGCGGGAGGGTTCAAAGTAATGCGGGTCATTTCCTTTGTACCTTTTAACTGCTTCTTAAGCTTCGACTCAGCGAGGGTATTTCCAACAAAAGTTACATCACTGATTTTAACCTTCTCACCTTTATCAACTGCGAAAGCAACATTAATGGTATTCTCTAGTTTAGGATCTAAAGTTTCATTGAGAGTAGCTGTCACATTACGATATCCCTTGTCAATATAGTATTTCTGGATTGCTTCAATTGCTGAGCGACGAATATTTTGAGTAAGTATCCTGCCGCGCACCATACCAATTTTAGCCTTCAACTCGTCTTCCTCTGTTTTTCGTAGACCTTTAAAAAGAATTGCTCCAAGCCTTGGCCTTTCAGTTACAGCAATCTCAATGTAGATATCGCGGCCCTCTAGTTTTGTTAGAAAGATTTCAACGTTGCTAAAATAGTTTTGTTTCCAGAGGTTTGAGATGGCTTTTGAAAAAGCATCTCCGCCAGGAATGGCGATCTCGTCCCCTACATTAATATTAGCTATAGAAGTAAGTAATTCAGCGTCGAAAAATTTATTACCGCTTACGGCAATTTTGGCAACACGATATTTACGCGGCACTTTTTGATCATAAATATTTTCAAGATTTACATCGATGGAAGTGGCATTACCTGAAGTATCAGGCAGTGTAGGAATTTGTGCAGAAGCTCGGTTACTGATCCATGAAGCTGCAAATACAATAAAAAGTAGCTTGTATATTTTTTGCATCAATGTCTTTTATTTGGTTGTTTTAGGGCCGGGCTGACCGCGCAGCTTACGGTGATGAAAGTTCTCAAACGGTGAGCAAATTAACGGGAATAATTAAAAGTGTTTGTTAAATAAAACGTACA
>JAQBNN010000166.1 GCA_028288505.1 Segetibacter sp.
GGTTAGATAACAAGAGCCGTATGAAGTGAGAGCTTCACGTACGGTTCCGTGAGCGGCTCGGGCTGAAATGCCCTTGCCTACTCGACTTTGTCAAGAAAAAAAAGTAAGCAAGAGGACTGCATTTCCCTTTTAGCAAAGCAAGTAAGGGATATGAAAAAGCGTCAACCTAATCTTATAGGAGGAGTGTTTTTAACGATCAGGTTAATTTTGTGGGGCTTTGGGCACGCCTAAAGAACTCTTGCTTCGCACACTTGTACTTTTCAGCACGCCTTAAGCCTCATCAGTCGAAACTATTGGTAAGAGCTTTTTTTACCGGAATATTCCTGCCACTTACCGTGTAAAACGGTATCTCTCGCCTAACTACACTTGCCCTTTCGTTGTCCTGCTATTTACTTTGTTGAAAATTATAAATCATGAACGAAGAAAAATTTAATAATGAAGCAGGCAGAAGATGGGGCCGTAGCGACAATGCAAATGGTAATAGATGGACAGGCGTGTTCCTTTTAATTATTGGCGCATTATTACTTGCCAAAACTTCAGGTGTATTGTTTCCTGTGTGGTTTTTTACATGGCCCGTTTTACTAATAGGTATTGGACTGTACTTAGGTGTAAGGCATAACTTCCGAAGGTCTGCATGGTTTATACTTATAATTATAGGTAGTGTTTTTCTTGCTGACAGAATTATCGACGACATTAATTTAAGGCCTTACTTGTGGCCAGCTATAATTATGGCAGCAGGTCTCTTTATTATTCTTAAACCTAAGAGTGCCAGGAGTTGCAAAAACATGGGGAATAAAAGGGACCGTGATGAAAGTTATAGCTTTCAACCAGTACAAGATGGAGGGAGCGCAGGGAGCGAGGGGAAATCGTTTAACGATCATAACGAAGTAATTGATATCACGGCCATTTTTGGTGGTATTAAAAAGAATGTAGTTAGTAAAAATTTTAGAGGGGGGGATGTAGTAGCGATGATGGGCGGTGCTGAAATAAATTTAAGCCAGGCAGACTTTAATGGTAAAATAAAGATTGACATCTTCAACATGTTTGGAGGAACTAAATTGATAGTACCACCAGACTGGGATGTGCAAAGTGAAATAGTAGCGTTGTTTGGAGGTGTTGACGATAAACGGCAACCATCTAATCGCACTGACCCAAATAAAGTAATTTTTCTTGAAGGAACCTGTGTGTTTGGTGGTATTGAAATTAGAAGTTACTAACCAGCATAAGAGGGCTGCATAGATAACAAAACGTACAAGAGTGGGACGCAAGTAAAGCTTAATAGCAGCAATAAAGTCGGGACAAAAAAATCGCTCCTCGTGCCTCACGTAAAGTCTTTAAATCAAGAGCTATGAAATGGTATCTTACTAAAATAGTTTACCGCATTTTTTGTGGCGCTGGCAACCATACAGCACAGTTTGATGAGCAGCTTCGTTTAATTACTGCTGCTTGCGAAGATGAAGCGCTGGAGAAAGCACTTGCAATAGGTAGGGACGGGCAAGACACTTTTTATAACCTGGATAAACAGTTGGTGCAATGGCAATTTGTGAACGTAACTGAACTATATTGTTTAACTGAATGGGTAGATGGAGCGGAGGTTTATTCTTGCATAAAAGAAGTAGCTAGTGCAGAGGCGTACACGCTGCTTGTAAATGATAAGGCAGCAATGATGCAACAGAAACAATCTCGTAAACTCCTCAAATTAATATAAGCACTTTGTCAAGTTCATTATTAAAAACAACGAGGTTTAGAATCATCTTTGGCATTAGCTGGTTTAGTCTTGCCGAGGTGCAGGCAATCGTTTTAAATCACTACGGGCTCTCGTGGAGAACGGCGTTGTACGATAGCGGAATCAGTTATGCATTGCTTGCAGCTTTTGCCTTTTTAATTACTATCACCTTTCAATATTATATACCACAAAAAAATAAGTACAGCTACATAATTGGGTTAGTATTTGTTTTATCGGCCTTGTGGTTGGTTATAAGCAGGTCTCTAATAATGTTGGTGGTAAATGAAGGTGGAGATTATGCGACGTTCTATTCGCAATCGTTAATTATAAGAGGTGCGTTCGGCCTATTAATATTAGCATGTATGGCTTTGATAAGCGTACTATGGTACACTATTAAAGACCAGCAGGAAATTGAAAAGCGAAAAACGGAAGCTGAGGCATTAACGAGGGAAGCGGAGTTGTATAAATTGCGCCAGCAACTACAACCGCATTTTTTATTCAATAGCCTTAACTCTATTAATGCATTAATTACGGTGCGGCCACAACAGGCTCGCACAATGATACAACAGCTGTCAGATTTCTTAAGAGGTACCTTGAAAAAAGAGGAACACCAATGGGTAAGTCTTGAAGAAGAATTACAGCACCTGCAACTATATCTTGAGATTGAAAAAGTTCGCTTCGGCCATCGCTTATCAACAGTTATAGAAAATGAAGCAGGGGATAGCAATGCGGAGATTCCCGCCATGTTGTTGCAGCCTGTCGTCGAGAACGCAATTAAGTTTGGGCTGTATGATACAACAGGTGACATAACTATAAGCATACATACGTGGCAGGAAGATAGCAACCTCGTGGTGCGTGTCACAAATCCTTTTGACCCGGAGACAGGTTTACAAAAGAAAGGAACCGGCTTTGGTTTAAGCTCGGTACAAAGAAGACTGTATTTATTATTTGCTCGTAATGACCTTGTGCAAACAACCGTGCTTGAGCAAACCTTTACAACTACTTTAAAAATTCCACAACGAAAATGATTAAGGCAATTCTAATAGATGATGAACCGCTTGCACGGTCTGTAGTTAAGGAATACCTTGACAGCTATAAAAACATAGAGGTATTACAGGAATGT
Source organism: Segetibacter sp. (assembly GCA_028288505.1). GTDB lineage: Bacteria > Bacteroidota > Bacteroidia > Chitinophagales > Chitinophagaceae > Segetibacter. Next base: position 2,850 of record JAQBNN010000166.1, read on the forward strand.
GGTGATGGCTTTGAAGGGGTGAAGGCTATACAACAACACCAGCCCGATGTAATATTTCTCGATATACAAATGCCTAAAATAACGGGCTTCGAAATGCTTGAGTTAATTGAGAATCCTCCCGCTGTTATTTTCACAACTGCCTTTGATGAGTATGCACTTAAAGCTTTCGAAACACACGCTGTAGATTATCTCTTGAAGCCTTTTAGCAAAGAGCGTTTTGATAAAGCTGTTGAAAAATTTATTAGTCAATCTGCACCTACACAGCAAAAGAATACGCAGTCTTTATTGCAGTCAAATAATTTACCAACACAAGCTGAACGTATTGTAGTAAAAACTGCGGGTAAGATCAGGATTATTCCCGTGGCCACTATCGAGTATCTTGAAGCGGCGGACGACTACGTAAAAATTCATACTGCTGATGGTAGCTTTTTAAAGAATAAAACGATGGCGTTCTTTGAGAGCAGTTTGCCCAGCAACCAGTTCGTTCGCACCCATCGCTCTTACATTATTAACGTGCAACAGATAACTAAAATAGAGCCTTACGAAAAGGAAAATCATTTAGCTATTCTACGCTCGGGGTTAAAGATACCTGTAAGCCAGGGGGGGTATAGCAAGTTAAAGGCAGTGTTAGGATTGTAACGATATTTTTTTGTAACAAGCCGTAGTAACTTTCCTCATGATTGTTGTGTTTTCTATGGTTTTTCCAAATTAAGGTTGGTAGATGTAGTTTTCGTTGTATGGTTCATCATTTCTTATGACGGCTGCTATTCTTAAAGCCAGTGTGTTTCTTATTGCATTAATTACTTTAAGGGCATGTTTTCCTTCAGCTATTTTTCTTTGATAGTACATAGCTAATTCTCCTTTCATTTTTAATGCTGTAAGAGCACATAAGTGCAATAACTTTTTAAGTGTTCGGTTGGCTTCCTGGCTTATTCGGGTCGGAGTGTTTCGTGTCGTTCCTGATGTTTCCTTAAATGGAACTACGCCACAGTAGCTTGATGAGTTCTTACCACTCTTTACCCGCTTAAATTCGTTGGTATAGCAGATGAAGTGCCAGGCAGTTATTTTACCTATTGCTGGTATACTTAGCAACAACATGAACATCTTGTACAATGCCTGGTCTGACTTTATCAACTCCCATATATCTGCTTCGATCTGCTCTATATCTTTTCGTAAGCCTTTTATTCCGGCATCATAATTCTTTGTCTTCTTAAGCTTTGCCCAGTTAAATCCTTCTATCTCTTTTTGTGCCTGATTAATACTGGTTAAGTGACCTAACAGGGTAGCACGGGCTGCAAGTAATTGTTTTAGCTGATCTACTACAGCTCTTGGCTTCTGCCAGACTTCCAACTCATCTACATGTCTTAAAGCATAAATAGCAATATGACGTGCATCTAACTGGTCATTCTTAGCTCTCCTGTCTCTGATGCTGGCTTTGATCTTAGCGGCATTCTCAAGGCAAACTGTAAAGCCTTTTTCGGTCAGAAAATAAAGCAGCGCATCATCATACAAACCTGTGTTCTCTACGCAGATTAATAACTGGCCCGTTTGCTTCCCAGAAATCTTAATCAGCCACTTTCTTAACTCTGCAAACCCCTGCTTGCTTTGATCAAAGCGTTGGTGGTGAACTACTGACTTTTCACCATTGATCAAAACACCTACATCAACCCATTTTTTTGATACATCAATTCCAGCAAAATGAATGAACTATACTTGCATTTTTGGTTCTTTTACATTGTTATCAATGTCTTTCAACCGGAGGGTTTGTATTTTCCTTAGACCTTGCTAATAAGCCTGGCTTAATTTTCTATTTAGGTATTATACAAACCAGGCTGTGGCAGCATTTAAACACAACACGGGTTTTGCCCACGTCACTCATTAATGTGGCTGCCATGGCCGATTAAAAGTTTTACACTTATTAACGTTAATTCACAAAGAAAAAAGAACCAAAAAAGAAATTGTAATAGTAATAATATATCTATCAAAGAACCTAAGGCAAACCTAAAGGTCACTCACT